>JBHOQZ010000070.1:0-11488 GCA_042408635.1 Chloroflexota bacterium | reverse complement strand
GCGGTACCTGCCCGGCCTCGGCGAGTCCGCGCCGCCTGATCCGTCACCTCTGGCCGCGCGTCACCCGGTCGGGCCGCGGCGCTATGGTGTGGAGCCGCGGCGCCGCGGAGGGATCCGTTCAGGGCGGGGACTACCCGCGCTTCGCCGGATCGCCGGCACCGCGCCGCCGGGTTCAGCGAGCCGAGCGCGGCGCGCAGCGAGCCCACACGCCCCCGCGCCCACGCTGGCATTCCCGCGATCTGGACCATCGTCCGCCTCCTCATCGACCCCCACCGGCCCGACCGGCGTACCGAGGTTCAGCATCGTGCCTCGCTGCTAGTCTGCATCGTGGGCGGGTGGGCGCGCAGGGGCGGATGACCCATCCTGCCGCTCCACCCGGTGGGCCGGCGACGCGCCTCACGACGGCGGGGGGCGTGCCGCCCGATCACCACCCGCCAGAGCCCGATGAGTCAGGCACCTGAACCTCGCGAGCGCGGTGGAGCAGGGGGGGCAACGACCCGGGGCGCCGGCGCCGCCCCGGGTCGGTCGCGGCGGTCAGCGCGGTGGGACGATGGAGCGGCCGGTCGCGGCCGACTCGATGATCGCGCCGGCCACGCGGATCGCCTCGACGCCGTCCTCACCGGAGGCATCGGGGTCGCGGCCGGCGGCCACCGCCTCGGCGAAGGCGTCGAACTGGCGCATGTAGAGGTCGCGGCCGTCGCCGTCGATCCGACGCGTGCCTGCCTCGTCTGTTACCTCCAGGTGGCCGTGCGGCTGGGAGCCGACGGTGCCCACGCCCACGAGTCGGGCCCGCTCGCCGAAGACGGCCACGTCGGCCAGGCCGCGCGGCACGCGGCGTCCGCCGAAGACGTAGGCGAAGCCGCCGCCCGCGAAGCGCAAGAGCGCGAGCGACATATCCTCCAGCGGTTGGTCGGGGCGTTGCCCGTTGGTGAGCGCCGTCACCTCGATGACGCGCTCGCCCGTGATGAAGCGCAGCAGGTCGACGGCGTGGACGGCGAGCCCGAGCGTGGCGTTGGCGCCGACCAGCGCCGGGTTGGCCCACCAGCCGCCGCGCGACGGCGCATGCGCCGGGAAGCGCGCCTCGCCGAGCGCGATCGGGCCGACCGCCCCGGAGCGAACCAGCTCGCGCGCCGCCTGGTGGATGGGGTGGTGCCGCAGGTGGAAGGCGGTGCCGAGACGAACACCGGCGCGCGCGCAGGCCGCAACCATCGCCTCGCCGTCGGGCAGGCTGAGCGCGAGAGGCTTCTCGCAGAGCACGTGCTTGCCGGCGCGGGCCGCCAGCTCGACGTGCCCGCGGTGGAGCGCGTTGGGCGTGACGAGGTAGACGGCCTCGACCTCGGGATCGGCGAGCATGGCGGCGTAGTCGTCGTAGGCGCGGGCAAAGCCGTTGGCCGCCGCGATCCGCTCCGCCTTGGCGCGGTCGCGGCTGCAGAGCGCGACCCGGCGAAACGTGCGGGCCTGATCGAGCACCGGCAGGATGCGCGTCTCGACGTGCCGCCCCAGCCCGAAGATCCCCCACCCGAGCGCCATCCCGAGCCCCTCCCTCTCTCGCAACCGGCCCCCGCGGCTGCCGTTCGCCCGGCACGGTAGCACGCCCCCGGCGCCACGTCAAAGCGCGGCCGGGCCCGCTAACCCCCAATGCTGGGAGGACCGGCCGGGATGGTGGTGCGGATGCCGAGGGTTCGTGCTTCAGCAAGGGCGGTGACCCTCCTGGGAGGCACGCGCGAGCCCACGTCCCCTCGACGTGGCACGGAGGCGTGGCACGCAGGCAGGGGCAGGTGCTCGACCTGGCGGCCGGTCTCCTTCGGGCTGGGTGGGGCAGGAAGCAGCCCCCTCAGCATACCTGCCGGCCCCCCCAACATTGGGGGCTAGGGGGCTCGGCCGCCCGATTGTGAGCGTGTGGGTTGCAAATCCCCTACAATGCTGCTTGAGGGGCGTTACAGAGTCGACATAACTGTGCACAGCATGGGCATCGGCGGTGCCGGTGCGGCGAAAGGGCCGCATCGGAGAGGGTGACGGATGGTGCGGATGTTCCTGATGGTGCTCGGTCTCGGCGGCCTCCTGGCATTGCTCACGGGCGCGCGGTGGCTGGCGGGCGGGGACGAGGCGGCCGGCGGGTGGACTGCCGCACAGCCGGGGGAAGCCTGGCAGGTTGCGGCGTTTGGTGCGGGCTCAGCCGCGCCGCCCGGAGTGCTCGACCCGGGCGGCGCGCCCCGGGCGGTGCCGGCGAGCGCCAGAGCTATCGATCGGCCGCTCCTCTACGGCATCAATCCGTCGCTCGCCCGGTGGTACAACGGGCAGCGCACGGTCGAGTGGGAGGGCGAGATGCTCGACACGATCTCGGGTGCCTGCGCCACGGTGCTGCGCACGGGGCTGGACTGGGCCCAGATCGAGCCGGACCCGCCGGTCAACGGCCAGCATCGCTACCGCTGGGAGGATTTCGACCGGATCGTCGAGGGGGCGAACGCGCGCGGGATCGAGGTGGTGGGGCTGATCGTGACCTCGCCCGCCTGGGCGAACGGCCAGCCGGAGAGCGACGTCCACCTCCACCCGCCGGCCGAGGCGTTCCGCGACGACTACATCGTCTTCCTCTGGGAGCTCGCCAAGCGCTACAAGGGCAAGATCCGCTACTACGAGTTCTGGAACGAGGCGAACTCCTGCGGCTGGCGGCCAGGCTGCGCGCCCGAGGGCGCCGAGCGCGTGACGGGGGAGGCCGAGGTCGACATCGCGCTGAGCCGCTCGAAGGCGGCCGAGTACCTCGCCTGGCAGAAACTGGCCTACGAGGTGGTCAAGTCGATCGATCCGGGCGCGGTCGTGGCGACCACCGGCATCGACCTGACCGACGGCGATTACCTCGGCTTCATCGACGAGCTCTACGCCCTCTCCCGCCCCTACAAGGTCTGCCAGGACAAGCCCTGCGCCGATGACTCTATCGTCGACGAGGGGATCACCTGCGACGGCAAGCGCTGCTGGGACGCGGTGGCCGTCCACCCCTACAACGAGCGCGGCGCGATCGACTTTCCCCGGCTGGAGGCGGTCCGCCAGCGGATGGAGTGGCGCGGCGAGCGGCACAAGCCGGTCTGGATCACCGAGTACGGTTGGAGCTCGGCCGACCGCAACCCCCACTACCTGGAGGACACGCTCAACACGCTGGCGACGCCGCGCTACGAGTGGGTGACCCTGGCAACCTATGTGCTGATCGCCGATGCGCCACCCGCCCCCGGCCACGGCCTGGTCGACGCGCTGCTGCGTCCGAAACCCTCCTACTACACCTTCTCCGAGCTCGCCTGCGGCACGGCCGGGAAGGCGGCCCCCATGCCGGCCGGTCCCCCCAGGATCGGGGGGTAGGGGGCGTCGCCCCCGGGGGCGGCCCAGCGGGCGGCGTGGAGGGCGTGGAGGGTGTCGATCGTGTCGGCGCTCTCGGGCGGCTTGTCGAAGCGGAAGCGCGTGATGCGGGCGTGGCGCAGCGCCAGCTTCGAGCTGTAGCGCGGCGACTCGAGGATCTCGTTGAAGGCGACCTCGACGACGAGGCGCGGCTCGACGAAAACCGTGCCGCCCCGCTGAGCCCGCTTCAGCGCGAGCAGCCGCTCGGTCATCTCGGCGAACTCCGCGTCGGTCAGCCCCTTGAACGTCTTGCCCACCTCGAGGTAGCGGCCCGTCTCGGGCTCGCGCACGGCCAGGTGGTAGTTGCTGAGCCAGCCGTGGCGGCGCCCGTAGCCCCAGTCGGCGGCCACGATCACCAGGTCCAGCGTGACGGCGCGCTTCAGCTTGAGCCAGGCGGCGCCGCGCTTGCCGGGCGTGTAGGGGCTGTCGAGGCGCTTGGCGACCAGCCCCTCGTGCCCGTCGGCCAGCGCCCGCGCGTAGAACGCCTCGGCCGCCTCGACCGATGCGGGGATCAGCCGGGGCACGAGCTGCAGCCCCCCGGCGGCGGCCTCGAGCCGCGCCCAGCGCTCGGCATAGGGCAGGTCGAGCGTCGCCTCGGCGGAACCCCCGGCGCCGGCGGGCGCGAGTAGCAGGTCGAACAGGAAGAGCATCGCGGGCACCTCGGCCGCCACCGCCTCGACGTCCTGCACACGTAGGAAGCGCCGCATGAGCGTCTGGAAGGGGAGGGGGCGGCCCGCCGCGTCGAGCGCCATCACCTCGCCCTCGAAGATCGCGGGCGCGGCCGGCGCGGCGCGCTCGACCGCCGCCACCACGTCGGGCAGACTCGCCGTGACGTCGCTCAGGTGGCGCGAGTAGATGCGCACCCCGGCCGGCCCGATATGGACCTGGATGCGCGCGCCGTCGAGCTTATATTCGAGCGCGAGCTGCCCGCCCAGCTCCGCCCATGCCTCGGCCACGTCGTCGGCGGTTTCGGCCAGCATCGGCTTGAGCGGGCGGTAGAGGCTGATGCCCAGGCAGGTCAGGCCGGCCTCACCCTCGAGGAGCAGCGTCCGGGCGAGCTCACCGACATCGCCGGCCAGTTGGTCCGCCCGGCCGACCTTCGCCCGCGCGATGCCCGTCGTGCGCGCCAGCGCGTCGAGCAACACCCCTTCGCTCACGCCGTGGCGCATCTCGCCCATCACCACCTTGGCGAGGTGCTTCGCCTCGACCGGTGACGCACGGCGCAGCAGCGCCAGCAGCCAGGCGTCCTTGCGCTCGCGCGAGCCCGGACCGGCCTCGGCCGCGATCGCCTCGAGCGCGTGATAGACCTCGATCAGGCCGAGCGGGGCGCCGTGCTCCCGGCCGGTGGTGGTCGCATCCCCACGATTCGTCCCCGAGCGCGTCTGCGCGCCCGCGGGCGGCGGGGGTGATGGCTCGGGTAGCCTGGTCGCCTGCTCGCCGGCAGCCGCCGGCCGGGCGCTCGTCCAGACCTGGGCCGCGGCGCGCAGGAGCGCCGCCACCGCGCTGCCGCCGTCGACGTTCTGCCCGAGGATGTCCTCGACCACCTCGGGCGGCAGGTCGACGAGCTGGCGCACGGCGCGCCAGACCGCGGCCCAGCTCACGTCGAGCGTGCGCGCATCGTGGGCGGGCAAGACGCGGCCGATCAGCATGCGCGCCGCCGGCGCGACCTCCTCCGGCGCCAGCCCGCGCAGGAACGCGCCAACCTGGTCGGCCATGGCGTTGCGCCCGCGCAGCCCCTCCAGGCGCTCCGCCAGCTCCGCCAGCGCGGCGAAGGGCGTCGGCCCTCCGCTCGCGTCGGCGGGCACGGTGGAGCACTCCGCCGATTGGGCAGGTGAGTCCGATATGGTGGCCGCTGCAGCAGTGTGTTGAGCGGCTGGCTGCGTCATCGACGTCTTCCTCGGGGGCAGACCGCGGGTCTCGATGAGCCATGATGCGCGCGCAGCGTGCCAGGCTCAAGGCTCGGGCTAACAAATCGCCGCACCCGTCGCCGGCCCGGCAGGGATCGCCGCCGATCTCGAGCTGAGGAGGCCAGGCAGGCGGCCCGACCCCTGGGTGGGGTTGCGAGCCGCCTGCGGGCGATCGGTGCCGTGCTCTCGCCCTCGAACGCGGCCGACCACGCCTGGGGGGGCATCGGCTGCTGACGCGGCTGGGTGAGGAGGCAGTCGAGGCGGCACGAGCACCCAGCGCTCAGCGCGTGGCCGAGGTTGCCCGCGGCCAGTCCGGTGTGCGACCTGCACGGTCGGGGTGGCCCGGCGGGTGTGCCGGGCGGTCGGTGTCTAGCGGCCGCGCTGGCGCGGGTCGAGGGCGTCGCGCAGGCCGTCGCCGACGAGGTTGAACGCCATCACGGTGATGAAGATCGCGAGGCCGGGGAAGACGGTCTGCCACCAGGCGATCTGCATGTCGACGCGCCCGTCGGCAAGCATCCCGCCCCAGGAGGGGGTGGGCGGCTGGGCACCGAGCCCGAGGAACGACAGACTCGACTCGAGCAGGATCGCGAACGAGAGGAACAGCGTCGCCTGGACGATGATCACCGCCAGCGTGTTGGGCAGGAGGTGGCGCACGACGATGCGCAGGTTCGAGGCGCCGAGCGCCCGCGCCGCCGTGACGAAGTCCTGCACCTTGACGCGCAGGAACTCCCCGCGCACGAGCCGGGCCGTGCTCATCCATGAGGTGAAGCCGATCACGATGATGGTGGTGATCAGGCTCGGCGTGAAGAGCGCGGCCGCCGCGATCAGCAGGAAGAGCTGCGGGATCGCCAGCACGATGTCGGTGAAGCGCATGATCAGATTGTCGACCTGGCCGCCGGCGTAGCCGGAGACAGCGCCGAGCGTGACGCCGATCAGCGTGATCAGCGCGACTGAGGTGAAGCCGACCGCGAGCGAGACGCGCGAGCCGACCACGACGCGGCTGAAGACATCGCGCGTTTGCCGATCAGTGCCGAACCAGAAGCGCTCGCTCGGCGGTTTGAGCGGCTGGCCCCGGTTGAAGGCGGCATAGTTGTAGGGCGCGAGCTGCTCGGCGAAGATCGCCACCAGGGTGAGCAGCACGACCGCCACCGCGCCTGCCATGGCGAGCCGGTTGCGGCGGAAGGCGCGCCAAGCCACGCGCGCCTGCGACTCGGGCTTGCGCGCGAACGTCCGGAGCTCGAGCGCCGGCGCAGCGGCGCGTGCAGTCTCAACCATCGTCTAATCGAAGGCGATGCGCGGGTCGAGGAAGACGTAGGCCAGGTCGACCAGCAGGTTGACCACGAGCACAGCCGCTCCCGTGAGCAAGGTAAGCGCCATAATAACAGGATAGTCGCGCCGCAGGATCGATTCGTAGGCGAGGGAGCCCAGGCCGGGCCAGGCGAAGATGTACTCGACGATCACCGCGCCGCTGAGCAACCGCGGGATCTGCGTGCCCACCACCGTCACCATCGGCAGCAGCGCGTTCTTGAGCGCGTGGCGGTAGGTGACGATGTTCTCGGCCAACCCCTTCGCCCGCGCCGTGCGGATGTAGTCCTGGTTGATCACCTCGAGCATCGACGAGCGCATGAAGCGCACGAAGACCGCCACCAGCGGGAAGGCGAGCACGATCCCCGGCAGGATGAAGTACTTGAGCCGCTCCAGCCCGCCCGCGCCCTGGCCGGGCGTCGACACCGGCAGCCAGCCGAGCGCCACACCGAAGGCGAGCTGGAGCAGGAGCGCCACCCAGAAGTTGGGCAGGGCCAGCCCGAGGAAGGAGCCGGCGGTGGCGACGTTGTCGGTGAGGGAGTACTGGCGCCGGGCCGAGACGATGCCGAGCGGGATCGCGATCAGGAGCGAGACGACGAGCGCGAGCGCCTGGAGCTCAATGGTGGGCCAGAGCCGCTCGCCGATCAGCTCAATCACCGGCTTGCGGTTGAAGGTGAAGGCGGTGCCGAAGTCGAGCTGGAGCACCTTCGAGAGCCAGAGCCAGTACTGCACCGGCAGCGGCTGGTCGAGCCCGAGGTTGCGGCGCACCTGGGCGCGCAACTCGGGGTCGTTGGCCTGCTCGGAGAGAAAGGCCAGCGACGGATCGCCCGGGGCGAGGTGGATCATCGCGAAGATGATGATCGTCAGCCCGAGCAGGAGCGGCGCCAGCATGAGGAGCCGGCCGAGGATGTAGTTGCGCGTCTGTGGCGGCATCGGCTTGTGCTCAATGGCGGACGACGCCCGGTCGTCCCGCCCGGCGGTTCCCGGGCGGGACGACCGGTGCGACCATCACGCGCCTAGGTCTTCTGCCACTCCTCCAGCTCCTGGAAGAGGGAGATGAGGTTGTTCTCGTAGCCGGTGAAGGCGTTGGTGGTGACGTAGATGAACGGGCGATCCCAGGCGTAGAAGACGGGCACGTCCTCGATCAGGATCTCCTGGACGCGGTCGTAGATCGCCTTGCGGCGCTCGATGTCGGTGGTGGTCCGGCCCTGGTCGAGCAGGCGGTCCATCTCCGGGTTCGAGTAGCCGAAGACGTTGCGCGAGGAGCCGGTGCGGAACGGCAGGTAGAGCTCGTCCGGGTCGATCAGCGCGCCGGCGAAGGTCGGGCAGATCATCTCGAAGGTGCCGTCGGTGCCCTCCTTGACGACCTGCGC
The DNA here is from genome assembly GCA_042408635.1 of Chloroflexota bacterium. GTDB lineage: Bacteria > Chloroflexota > UBA6077 > FW602-bin22 > JBHOQZ01 > JBHOQZ01. The sequence goes on along the minus strand of JBHOQZ010000070.1, from coordinate 3,519 downwards.
CCACTCCTTGACGTCGGGCTGCACCTCGATGCCCAGGTCGCTCAGCCCCTGCTGGGTGAAGGTGACCCAGTCCTCGCGCAGCTTGTTGCCGGCGTTGGTCGTCACGCGCACCTTCAGGTTGCTGACGCCCGCCTCCTGCAGGAGCTGCTTGGCCCGGTTCGGGTCGTAGGGCATCGGCGAGAGGTTCTTGTTGAAGGCCCAGCTACTGGGCGGGATGGGGCCGACGGCCGGCTTGCCCAGCCCGAGCAGGAAGTCGGTCGAGAACTGCTCGACGTCGAGCGCCATGGCGATCGCCTTGCGCACGCGCGCATCGGCGAGCGCCGGGTGCGTCTTGGCGTTGAAGCTCCAGCCGTTGACGTCCTTGCCGGGGGGCGTCACGAGCACGACGAGGTTGCTGTTGGAGCGGAGCTGCCCCGCCTGGGTCGGCAGCGCGTAGTCGGAGCCCTCGATCTGCCCCGTCTGGAGCGAGACGATCAGCGTCTGCGAGTCGGGGATGACGCGGTGGGTGAAGCCGTCGAGGTAGGGCTTGCCCCCATCCCAATAGTAGGGGTTGCGCTCGGCAACGAAGTCCTGGCCGGTCGTCCACGATTTGAACACGAACGGGCCGGCGCCGATCGGGCGCTGGAAGAAGGCGTCGTCGCGGACGTTCTTGCCCTCGAGCAGCGCCTTGGGCAGCGGGCGCAGCCAGCGCAGGTTGGTCAGGAAGGCGGCGTTGGGCTCGGCGAGGGTGATCTTGAGGGTGGTGTTGTCGATCACCTCGACGCCGCTGATGCGGTCGGCCGAGCCCTCGTTGTACTCCTTCGCCCCCTTGATGCCGATGAACCGGGGGACGAACGGGCTGGCCGTGTCCTTCTTGAGCATCGCGTGGAGCGTGAAGTCGACGTCGGCCGCGGTGAGCTGGGAGCCGTCGCTGAAGCGCACATCGTCGCGCAGCGTGAAGGTGTACTCGCGGTCGTCCCCGCCGATGCGCCAGGACTTGGCGATATTGGGTCGCGGCTGGAGCGTCGTCGGCTCGAGCTCGACGAACTCGCCGAACATCATCTTGCAGCGCCACTGGCCCTCGGTCTCGTTGGTCAGCAGCGGGTTGATCGTCTGGGCCTCGCCCAGGGTGCCGATCAGGATCGTGCCACCGCGCTACTGCCCGCGCACGCCGGGTGCGGCGCCGGGGGCCGGCACCGGGTCGGGCGCGCTCGCCTCGGCGACCTCGCGCCGCGTCACCGCGCCGGTGGCGAGCAGCGCCGGGAAGACGGTGGCGGCGGCCGTGCCCTTCGCGATCAGGCGCAGGAAGTGGCGGCGCGGGATGCCCTGCTCCTCGTACCAGGCCTGGTATTTCTTGAACTGGCGCGTAATCAGGTCTGCCCGCTCCTGGGAGCGTTCGTACGACACGGTCGATCTCCTTTTCTGCGCTCAGCCTTCCAGTCAGCGTCCGGCGTCCAGCGCTCGGCAGTCGGCGGTCGGCGGGGCCCGGAACGACGCCGGAGGCGCGATGCAGGTTCGACGCACGCCGAGACCGCCCGGTGCCGGCTCAAGCGGGGAGTGTCGGCTGGCCGGTGGCTCGGGCCGGCTCGGACGGTTGTTCGACCATAGCATGCCCTCGAACGGGCTGTCAAACCGGCGCCAACGCGGCAACGCGGGCGCGCGGCTCATGTGGCGGCTATAGTTAGGGGTATGTACTTCGATGCGTTGACGACGGGGGCGGTGCGCGACGAGCTGCGGGCGACGCTCCTGGGCGGGCTGGTCGAGCGCGTCTTTCTCGTCTCGGAGCTGGCGGTCGGCTTCGAGTTCTGGGCGCACGGCCGCCGCCGTTGGCTCTACCTCTCGGCCGACCCGCAGCACCCCCGCATCCATCTCGCGGGCGAGCGCCTCACCCGCGAGAGCGACCGCGTCTCCCCGTTCCTGCTGCTCCTGCGCAAGTACGCGCGCCACGGCCGCCTCACGGCGGTCGAGCAGCCGGAGCTCGAGCGCATGCTGATCCTGAACTTCGCCCGGCGCGACGACGACGGCACCTTCCTCGAGGCCTCGCTCATCGTCGAGATCATGGGGCGCCTGAGCAACCTCGTCCTCGTCAACGCCGAGGGGCGCGTGCTCGACGCCGCCAAGCGCGTCACGCGTGAGATCAACCGCTACCGCACGGTGCTGCCGGCTGAGCCCTACGTGCCGCCGCCACCTCAGGCCGGCAAGCTCAGCCCGCTCAGTCCGGTCGACCTGGTCGAGCTGCCGGCGGCGGCCACGGCGGCCGCGGCGGGCCGCTCGCTGGCGCAGGGCCTCGTCGGCGCGCTGCGCGGCGTCTCGCCCGGCGTGGCACGCGAGACCGCCTTCCGGGCGACGGGCGAGGCCGAAACGCCGATCGCGTCGGTGACGCCCGAGGCGTGGCGCGTCGTCGGGCGGGCGCTAAGCGACCTCTTCGCGCCGCTCACCACCGGCACCTGGGAGCCATCCCTTGCCCGCGATGCCGAGGGGACACCGATCGCCTACGCACCCTACCCGCTGACGCACCTGGCCGGTGAGGCCACGGTCGAGCCGGTCGAGAGCATCAGCGCTGCGCTCGACGCCTTCTACGCGGCGCGCGACTCGATCGCGCCGTGGACCGGGGCGCGCAATCGCCTGCGGCCGCAGATCGAGGAGCACCTCGAGCGCGCCCGGCGCAAGCTGGAGGCGCTCGAACGATCGCTGGTGCCCGAGGCGGAGCTGGAGCGGCTGCGCCGCTCGGGTGAATGGCTGCTCGGGCTGGCGCACGAGGTGCGGCCGGGCCAGACCGAGCTGGTGGTCGAAGGGGAGAACCTGCGGATCGCGCTCGACCCGACCCTGTCGCCGGTCGAGAACGCGCAGGCGTACTTCCGCGACTATGCCAAGGCCAAGAGTGCGCAGGCGGGTGTGCCGGAGCTGATCAAGGCGACGCGGGCGCAGGTCGAGTACCTGGGCAGCGCGCTGGCGCTGCTGGACACGGCCACCGGGCTCGCCGAGATCGAGGAGATCCGCAACGACGTGGTCGAGGCGGGCTTTCCGCTGGGCGATGTGCCGGGCGCGCGCCAGGCAAGGCCGGCCAGGGAGCCGAAGGTCCGCTGGGCGGCCGCCCAGCGCGGTCGTGACGGCGGCCGGGGCGGGATTGGTCGCGGCCGCCCGCGCATGCTGCCGGTGGCCCGGGCGCAGCTCTCAAGCGACGGCTACGAGATCCTGATCGGCCGCAGCGGCCGCCAGAACGAGGAGGTCACGTTCGGCCGCGGCACGGGCGACGACATCTGGCTGCATGCGCGGGGCGTGCCGGGGGCGCACGTGCTCATCAAGACGCGCGGCCTCGCCCCGCCCGAGCGCACCATCCGCGAGGCGGCGGCGCTCGCTGCCTACCACAGCCAGGCGCGCCTGGCCGGCTCGGTGCCGGTGGACTACACCCAGCAGCGTTACGTCCGGCGCATCCGGGGCGCGCCGCCCGGAACGGTGAGCTATACCCACGAGCGCACGATCCACGTCGCGCCGGCCGCCACCGCGCCCAACGGCGCGCCGGACGCGGCGCGCCCGGCC
>JBHOQZ010000063.1:0-1273 GCA_042408635.1 Chloroflexota bacterium | reverse complement strand
CCGCGTCGTCTTCAACGAGATCACCAAGCAGGCGGTCGCGGAGGCGTTCCAGCACCCGCGCCAAATCGACACCGCCCTGGTGAACTCGCAGCAGGCGCGCCGGATCCTCGACCGCCTCGTCGGCTACTCGCTCTCCCCGCTCTTGCGGCGCAAGATGAGCAAAAAGGGGCTCTCGGCCGGGCGGGTCCAGTCGGTCGCGCTGCGGTTGATCGTCGACCGCGAGCGCGATATCCGCGCCTTCGTGCCGGAGGAGTACTGGACGATTGAGGCGGACCTCGCCAAGCAGGCCGAGGCGGGCAAGCGCCGCCAGAAGCGGCACGAGTTCCGCGCTCAGCTCCACCAGATCCGGGGCGAGCGCGCCGATCTCAAAGACGAAGCAGCGGCCAGCGCCGTCGTCGAGGACCTCGAGGGCGCCAGCTACAAGGTGCTGGCCGTGCGCCAGCGCGACGTCCAGCGCCACCCGGCCGCGCCGTTCACCACCAGCACGCTCCAGCAGGAGGCGTCGCGCAAGCTCGGCTTCACCGCCAAGCGCACGATGAGCGCCGCCCAGCAGCTCTACGAGGGCGTGAACCTCGGCAAGGAGGGCAGCGTCGGCCTCATCACCTACATGCGCACCGACTCGACCAACGTCTCGAAGCTGGCCCAGGAGGAGGCGCGCGGCTACATCGCCGAAAAGTTCGGCGCCGACTACGTGCCCGAGAGCCCGCGCGTCTACCGCAGCCGCGCCAAAGGCGCGCAGGAGGCGCACGAGGCGATCCGGCCGACCTCGGTCCGGCGCGAGCCCGACGCGATCAAGGAGCACCTCACCGCCGACCAGTACCGCCTCTACCGGCTGATCTGGCAGCGGTTCGTCGCCAGCCAAATGGCCTCCGCCCTGCTGGGCACGACCTCGGTCGACATCGGCGCGGGCAAGAGCGACCTCGATCGGCCGTACGTCTTCCGTGCCACCGGCTCGGTGATCAAGTTCCCCGGCTTCATCTCGGTCTACACCGAGGGGCGCGACGACGGCGCGGTCGACGACGACGGCAAGCCGCCGCTGCCGCCGCTCACCGAGGGCGAGCTGGTGGACCTCCTGCGGCTGCTGCCCGAGCAGCACTTCACCCAGCCGCCGCCGCGCTACACCGAGGCGACGCTGGTCAAGGCGCTCGAGGAGCACGGGATCGGCCGCCCGAGCACCTACGCGCCGATCGTCTCGACGATCCAGGAGCGCGGCTACGTCGTGCGCGTCGACAAGCGCCTCCAGCCGACCGAGCTGGGCGAGGTGGTCAACGAT
>JBHOQZ010000059.1:0-3171 GCA_042408635.1 Chloroflexota bacterium | reverse complement strand
GCGGGCGAGCGCCTGGGGGAGCTCGCCCACCGCTTCGGTCCAGCGCTCCTCGGGAGCGCGGCGCCCTTCGACCGCGATGACGGCGCATTTCCTCTGGTGGTGCGCTTCCTCGATGCGCCGTACTGGGGCCCGGTGCACGTGCAGCTTCCGCCGCCGGATCGTCCGCTGGCCGGGGCCGAGGTCTGGCACGTCCTGGCGGCGCATGCCGGCAGCGGCGCTGTGCTCGGGCTGCTGCCCGGCCTCGCCCGCGCCGACGACCTGCTGGCGCTGCCGATCCGAGAAGCGGTGCACCGGCGCGACCTGCGTCCGGGCGAGACGATCCTGCTCCCCCCGGGGCTGGTCCACGCGCTGGGTGGCGGCGCGCTCGTCTTCGGCCTGCTCGTGCCGGGTGCGCGCACGGTCGCGCTCGAACTCGAGGGATCGCCCCACGACGCCGAGGCGGGGAGCGCGGTCGACGCGCCGATGCTCGCTACGCCGGCCGACCTCGGCGCCGTCGATCTACGGGCCACGGCGGGCGACGGCCACGCGACGCCCGGCGCGGCGTCGCTCCCGCTGGGGCGACCGCTCATGCGCTGGGCCGGCTGGGCGCTCGAACGCTCCGGGTTGCTGGCCCCGTACGCCGAAATCCACGACGGCACCGCCTGCGCCTTCTACACACCCATCGCGGGCGAGCTGGAGATCGCGGGCGAGAATGGCGTCGTGCGGCTCGCCCAGGGCGAGACCGCGTGCGTGCCGGCCGGGGCGGGCCGGGTCGAGCTGCGGCCGGCGGGCAAGCTCGGGGTCTGTACCCTCATCAAGACCTACCCAGCCGGGTCGCCCGATCAGCCGGGCCGGGGCTGACCAAGCGCCTCGTCCGCGCCGGGCAGGGGACAGGGGTCGGCTTTCAGGCTTCCGGGTCGGGCGCGGCGCCTCGGCGCTCAACCGACCCGCGAGCCGGCGGGGCCGAGCAGGTCGCGCAGGGCGGGCTCGAGGTCGGGGAACCGGAAGCTGTAGCCCAGGCGCTCGGCAACGGCAGGGTAGACGCGCAGGCTGGCAAACAACGCTTCGTAGCGCTCGCCCAGGATCGTCCGCAGGGCGAAGGCGGGGACTGGCAGCCACGATGGCCGGCCGAGCACCCGTCCGATGGCAGCGGTGAACTCATCCAACCGGACGGGATGGGGAGCGACGAGGTTGACCGGGCCGCTGAGCCGCGCCTCGTCGAGCGCCCAGGTGAGCATGCCGACCTCGTCAGCGAGATGGATCCAGGCCAGCCAGAGGCCAGGATCGCCCAGCGGGCCGCCCAGGAAGAAGCGGAACGGCAGCACGAGCGCGGGCAGGGCGCCGCCCTCGCGAGCCAGCACGACGCCGGTGCGAGCCAGCACCACGCGCACGCCCAGCGCCTCGGCCCGGCGAGCCTCCGCCTCCCACGCCACGCAGACGCGCGCGAGGAACCCGCTCCCGGGCGCCGACACCTCCGTCAGGCGCTCCGCACCGCGGTCGCCGTAGTAGCCGATGGCCGAGGCATTGACGAGCGTGGCGGGTCGCGGGTCGGCCCGCCCCAGCGCCGTCACGATCGCGCGGGTCGCTTCGACCCGACTGCCGAGGATGCGCGCCTTCTCCGCAGCGGTCCAGGGTGCCGCCGCCACCGGGGCCCCGGCGAGGTTCACCACCGCGTCGGCGCCGACCAGCTCGCGTTCCCACGGCCCGCCGTGCGGCGGCTGCCAGGCGACCACTTGTGCCCCCGGCACCTCGGCCTCAGCACGCCGGCTCAGCACCACCACGGTATGGCCACACCGCACCAGCTCGGCAACGAGCGGTCGACCGATGACGCCAGTTGCCCCCGCCACCACTACCTTCATAGCCACCCTCCACGCTCGGACGTCGCCCCCTGTCACGCCTGACCTGCCTCTCAGTGCCAGCCGCCTCGCATCGCGGTCGCGCCGGGGTAGGCAGCGGAAGGGCGCCCCACCCTTCGCGCTTTGCAGACGACCGCCTGCCTTCTCATTCCAGTGTAATGCGCGCCGCCGTTGCGGTCGCGTTGACGGCCGCAGCGCCTCTGCCTACAATGCCGGGGCCGCCGTTAGCAGCGAACCAACGGCTCGCCGGGGTCCCGCGGACGGGCAGCCGCCGTGGGATCGGGCGCGTGGGCCAGGGCTCGGGTCGCCGGGCCGAGCGGCGACAGCCGGCCCGCTGAGCCCACCGGCGCCCACGCCGACATTGTCTCAGGCGCTTGTAACCGGAGCGCGGCGGCACGGACCGCCCGGCTCGCGCGATCGAGGGGGCAAGCGGTGGCGGTTCACGTGGCGGAGGTCTACGCGGCGATGGTGGCGCAACGGCGCCAGGTGTTCGCCGCGCTGCACGCGGCCGACCCGGGGCTCCTCGTTCACGCCGTGCCGGGGCTCGAGCACGGCAGTATCCTCGAAACCCTTCTCCACTGTGCCTGGTCGGAGCAGCAGACGATCGGGCACACCCTTCGCCGGGGCGAGCAACTCGACCCGGGCGAGTTCGTGCTGCGCTACTGCCGCGGCGCGCTCACGCTCGAGGCGATCGAGGCCGGCTGGGCGCGCGTGGCGGCCGAGATGCGCGCCTACATCGGCACCGAGAAGCCCTATGAGCTCGTCTTTCCGCGGCGCGACCTCGGCGAGGCCGGGGGCACACCGGAGCTGGTGCTGTGGGGCGTGGTGATGCACGAGATGGGGCACCTGGGCGAGTTGGGCGCCGCGGCGAGACACCTCGGCCTCGACTACCCCGACCTCGCTCCCATCGACCACCTCCGCCGCAACCCCGAGCTCGGCCGCTGGTGGATGGCCGAGCAATACTGACGCGGGCGCCGGGGCGCCGGCCGGCCCTTGGCGCGCCAGGCTATTCGAGCGGACGGGCGATCTGCTCGTCGTAGCCGGTGGCGTAGAACGCGCGCACCGAGGCGACGAATCGCCCGCTGCCCGCGAGCCGGACCGGTCCGCCCGCGACGCCCGGCAGGGTGACCGGCACCGCTGCGCCGACGGGCACCGTCACCGTCGTGCGGCGCACACCGCCGATGAAGACGTCGACCGAGGCGGGCCCGTCGGCGTCCGTGGGCACCGCGATGTCGATGGTGCTGCTGCGACCGGGCGTGGCGTTGTTGTAGGTCGGCAGATAGAGGGCCTGGGCCAGCGCGGTGGTCGGCTCGCTCGTCTGCGCGTCGGTCGCCAG
>JBHOQZ010000057.1:0-4921 GCA_042408635.1 Chloroflexota bacterium | reverse complement strand
TCGGTAGCGAGCGCGCGCGGGTAGGTGTCGGTGACCGAGCTCAGCTCGAGCTCGCCCACGCCCGGGTAGAGCAGGAGGCCGATCCGGGTGCGGTCGAAGCGAAATGAGGTTGGGCAGCGTCGCCAGGTCGCTGTCGACGGGGAGCTGCCAGGTGCGGTCGTCGAGGAAGCGCGTGTGCGGGTAGCCGAGGCGCCGTGCGGTCGTCTCGGCCGCCTCGCGCCCGAGGAACCGCTCGAGCGTGTAGAGCGTCGCGTCGACGCCGGAGGTGACGCCCGCCGACGAGATGAAGCGGCCATCGTCGACGTAGCGGACGCCGCGCACCCAGTTCACCTCCGGGTGCGACTTCTCGACCATCTGGAGCGTGGTGTGGTGCGAGGTAGCGGTGTGGCCGGCCACGACCACGGCGGTCGGCCTGGTCGGGTCGTGCGCGGGCGGCTCGGGGAAGGCGCCCGCATACGCCGGGGCTCCGCCGAGCGGGTTCTGCGCCACCAGCCCCGCGACCGCCACGACGACGGCCAGCAGCAGCGGCAGCGCTGCCACCAGCACGTAGCCCAGCCCGGTCAGGATCCGGCGCAGGTGACGCACGAGAGGAAGTCCGTTCATTGCTGTTCACTCCTCGATCACGTGTCTTGTCGGTGATCGTCCGGCACCGAGGGACGTGTCGCATCCGGCCGCGCTGCCGCCATCGGTGGCAACCCGGAATTTCCACACTTGGCCCCCGCGGGCCAAAGTGTCGCATCCGGCCGCGCTGCCGCCATCGGTGGCAAGGTGGAACCGGCGGCGATGATCCGCTGAACCGCGCTCCAACAAATGGTGGATCGGCCCGGCGCCGCAGATCGCTCATTCGTCTGATGCACCCGGCGCCACCAGGGTGGAGACTGGGGAGGCAAGCCCGCGCGGGTGTGGCGCAGTGCCTCGCGGGCGCAGAGGAGCACGGCTGGAGCCGACAGGAGTTGTCACCACGCCGCCGAGGCGTCGCCTCGTGATCGCGGACGACCGCACGCGCACCCGGCACGCCCTGCGCGCGTGGCTCGCCACCGAGGCGCGTGTGGAGGTGATCGGCGAGGCGGCCGACGGCGAGGAGGTGGTCGCGCGCGTGGCCGAACTCGCCCCCGACGTCGTGCTGCTAGACGTGCGCATGCCGCGCCTGGACGGGGTGGCGGCCACGGTCTGCATCAAGGCGGCGTGGCCCGGGGTCCGCGTCGTCGCGCACAGCCTCGCCGTCGAGCGCCGCGCCGAGGTGCTTGCGGCCGGGGCGGATGCCTTCGTGCCGAAGGGCGGACCGACCGCCGAGCTGCTGGCCGCGCTCCTCGACCGCTGATCGGCGCCGGTGGCCGACCCGACCGGGTCGGCGGCGCCCACGTCGATACCGGGGAACCCGGCGGCGGTACCCCGGCGGTACAAGCGAACCCGGCGGCGCTACAATGGAGCTATGTCACGACCCGCCGCCGACCGCCTGCTGGCCCGTGACCTCGGTCCCGAGGTCTGCACGCTGCTCGATGCCGCCCGCGACCTCGCCTCGACGCTCGAGCTGCACCCGCTGCTCGAGCTGCTGCTGGATCACCTGCGGGTGGTCGTCGACTACACCGGCACCGCCATCCTGGTCCTGGATGAGGCGGGCGAGTGGCTGACATTCGCCCACTGGCGCGGGCCGGCCTCCTTCACGGCCGACATCGCGCGCTCGATCCGCTATCGGGTGGCCGAGTTCGGCGCCGACTGGGACCGGCTGGCGCGCGACGAGCCGATCGTCATCGCCGACATCCGGGGTGAGAGCGACGAGGCGAAGACGTTCCGCCGCCTGGTGGGCGAGGACGAGGTGGGCACTACCTACGGCTTCATCCGCTCCGTCATGTGGGTGCCGCTGGTGATCCGCGGCCGCATCAGCGGGCTGCTGAGCATCACCAGCGCCGTCCCCGACGCCTACACCCCACGCGACGCCGCCCTGGCGCTGGCGATCGCCCGCCAGGCCGCCGTCGCCATGGAGAACGCGCGGTTGCACGAGCGGGCGCGCAGGGCGGCGGTGCTCGAAGAGCGCCAGCGGCTGGCGCGTGAGCTGCACGACTCGGTCACGCAGGCGCTCTACGCCGTGTCGCTCCACGCCGAGGCGGCCGCACGGGCGCTGACCGACGGCGCGCTCGACCCCGTGGCGGCCAACCTGCAGGAGATCCGGGCGACGGTCGCGGAAGCGCTGGCCGAGATGCGCCTGCTCCTGTTCGAGTTGCGGCCGCCGCCGCTCGAGGCGCAGGGTCTGGCCGCGGTGCTGCGCACGCGGCTGCGCGCGGTCGAGGCGCGGGCGGGCCTCGAAGCCGAGCTCCAGGGTGAGGCGGCCGAGCGCCTGCCGCCCGAGACCGAGCGCCAGCTCTACCGCGTAGCGCAGGAGGCGCTCAACAACGTGCTCAAGCACGCCCAGGCCAGCCGGGTCGTGGTGCGGCTCGACGTCGGTCCCGGTCGGGCTGTGCTCGAGGTCGCCGACAACGGGATCGGGTTCGAGCCCGGCCGCGCGGGCGGCGACGGCTTCGGCCTGCCCGGCATGCGCGAGCGGGTCGAGCGGCTGGGCGGCACGCTGCGCCTCGAGAGCGCGCCGGGCGCCGGCACGCGCCTGCGGGTCGAGGTGCCCCGGTGGGCGACGACACGGCCCCGCCGATCCGTGTCCTGCTGGTGGACGACCACGCCGTCGTGCGCAAGGGGCTGCGGGCGTTAATCGACCAGGAGCCCGGCCTCGAGGTCGTCGGCGAGGCGGCGACCGGCGAGCAGGCGATCGAGCAATACGAGCGCCTGCGGCCGGATGTCACGCTGATGGACCTGGAGATGCCGGGGCCGGGTGAGGTCGAGGCGATCCAGCGCATCACCGAGCGCCACCCCGAGGCCAGGATCGTCGTCCTGACCAGCCACACCGCCGAGGAGGACGTCTTCCCGGCGCTCTGGGCCGGGGCCCAGAGCTACCTGCTCAAGCACTCCGCGCCCGAGGACGTCTTGCGCGCCATCCGCCAGGCCCACGCCGGGGAGACGGTGCTGCACCCGACGATTGCGCGCATGGTGCTGCAGGATTTGCGCCGGCCGCCGCGGTTGGCGCCGCCGCCGATGACCGAGGCGCTCTCGGAGCGCGAGCTCGAGGTGCTGCGGCTGATCGCGCGCGGCATGAGCAACCAGCAGATCGCCGACGTGCTTGTGGTGGGCGAGGCGACGGTCCGCAGCCACGTCAGCGCGATCCTGGCCAAGCTCCACCTCGCCAACCGCACCCAGGCGGCACTCTACGCCCTGCGCGAGGGGATCGCCTCCCTGGGCGACGCCGACCCTGCCCGCTGAACGATCCCGTCCTGCGCCGGTCGCTGCGTCGCCCGCCGGGCCAACCGGCCACGCCGCGCAGCGAACCGTCTCATGCCAGCCGGGTCGTTGGGGCGGCCCATCGCGCGCGACGCGCCCTCAGACCTGGGTGATCACGTAGCGGAAGACGTTGCGTTGGCGATAGCCGCCGCTCTCTGGTGCGCAATATACACTTGCGTGCGCAATACAAAAGCTTCTACTGGGTCGGCGCTCAGGGCAGGCTGCCGGTGACCTCCGGCGAGGTGGGCGTGGCCTCGGCCGGGGCGGGCCCCACCGGGTCGCACGGATCACTCCGCTGCCGTGCACCCCGGTCGCGGCAGGGTGGGGCGGCGCTGGTGGTGCCGGCGGCCGGTGGCCCGGCGAAGCCGCGGGCGAGGCGGCGGTAGACCGCCATCAGCTCACGTAGGTCGTGGCTGGTGAGCAGAGCGCGGTAGGCATCCGGGTCGACGATCTCGTCGACGAGCACCAGGTCGGTGGTCTCGGCCTGCGGTCGATGGGTAGTGGCGACCCCGACGACGCGGCGCTCGACGATGTCGGGGCGGCCTGCCCGCACACAGAGGGCGTGATAGCGACTGAGCCAGTGCGTGATCGGCTGCTCACAACGCTGCCTCATTGTGAGGTGCCCATCCCCCTCCCGAACCTGTCGGGCCGGTGGTCGCCGGGCAAGCACGTCCGCGACCACCGCGTTGCGGTCGTTCAGATCGAGGATCAGCCCGTGGTCTTATGGCGTTGGCAGGGGTCGGCGCGGGCCGGCCTACGGCTCCGCCCCGACCCGGCTCGGCGAGAGATGGGTGGCGAAGGCGGCGCGGAGGCGCCCGAACCCAACCGGTCGCCCGCTGGCCGCCGTCTCGACCGGCCCCGCCTCGCGGGACGGCGTCGCCCACACCTGCGCGCCCACCATGGCGACCAGATCGCGGTAGCGCACGCGCAGGGGCAGGTTGCACCGGCGGCAGACCTGCCGCCCCTGCAGCCATTCGTCGTTGCAGCGCGAACAACGGACGTCGCGTGACATGCCCTGCTGGCTCACCCTCTCCACCTCACACCCACCAGTGGGGGGAGCCCAAGCAGGCTCCCCCAAGGAGGAGAACTGCTGGCTCACCCTCTCCACCTCACACCCACCAGGCTCCCCTGGCAGCGGCCCTTGTCAGGAGACGTTCGACGCAATAGCGCAGCGCGTTGACACCACTTATCAAAGCCACAACAAGAACAAAGAGGGCGATTCTGTCCTCAAAATCTCATCAATATGAGAGGGTCCGCCTGGACACCAGCAGTTACAGGTCGATGGGATGGAAACATTGCGACATAGAGCATCTTGTTGCAAGGTGACAGGCTGGAAAGCGTATGGGTGAAGTAGTCCGATTTGGTGCTGTTCTGTGCAAACGTCACACATCTCTACACTCTGTCGCACCGCCGGCGCCGGGCTGCGCGACCCGCGCCGGGGCGCGTGGTCGATTCCCGTGGACGGTGGTAAACTGGTCCGATTGCCGCGGTGGGTGCGCCAGATCCGCCGGGGCGAGCGCGCGGGCCGGTCGGAACGGCCGGGCGTCCGTGCAGCCATCAGCCAAGCGGGCAACGACGAGGTCGACGGCGACGATGA
>JBHOQZ010000214.1:0-3226 GCA_042408635.1 Chloroflexota bacterium | reverse complement strand
GCTTGCGCAGATGGATGGTGGCACCGAGAGCGCGGACGCGCTGCAGGCGATCCTCCTCGGCATAGGCCGAGACGACGATGGCACGCTGGTCGGGGCGGACGAGGCGGGCGCGCCGAAGCGTCTCGACGCCGTCGATGCCCTCACCCAGCAGCATGTCGAGGACGAGGAGGTCGGCGCGCTGGAGGCGCAGGTGGGTCAGCGCCGCCTCCCCGCTCGGCACTGCCTGGACGCGGTAGCCGAGCGACTGGAGCTGATGGCGCAGCACCTCGCGCTGGGCGGGGTCGTCGTCGACGATCAGGATCGTCTCGAAGCCCCGCGGCAGCTCCGGCGCGGGCAGCTCCGCCGTGCGGGCGGCGGCCGAGTGGCCGGCGTGGTCGAAGGGAAGGTAGACGTCGAAGCGGGCGCCGCGCCCGGGCGCGCTCTCCACGGTCACCCAGCCGTTGTGGTCCTCGGCAATCGCCTGCACGACGCTCAGCCCCAGGCCGCTGCCGTGGCGGCGCCCGGTCGCCTTCGTTGAGAAAAAGGCATCGAAGATCCGCTCCTGGAGCTCGATCGGGATGCCGGGGCCGTCGTCGCTCACCGAGAGGCGCGCGTAGCCGTTGGGCGCGCCGGCCGCTTTCCCCGCGCCGACGTTGCCGGCGTTCTGGGTCGAGACGACGATCCGGCCCCGATCCTCCAGTGCCTCGCGCGCGTTGCGGACGAGGTTGGCGACGACGCGCATGAGTTGGCCGCGCGCTCCCCGAATCGGGGCGAGCCGGCGGTCGAGCCGCAGCTCGAGTTCGAGCGTTTCGGGCCGCGGCGGCAGTTGCTTGATCGCGCGCGCGACCACCTCGTTCAGGTCGAGCGGCGTCAGTCGCAGCGTGCCGCGCCGCCCGAGGGTGAGCAGGTCCTCGCTGATCTCCGCCATCTGCTGCGCAGCGGCCAGCATCGCATCGCAGAAGCCGACGGCGGGATGGGCGGCCGGAAGCTGGAGCTTGATCAGCTCGGGGTAGCCGGCGAGCGGCGCGAGGAGGTTGTTGAAGTCGTGGGCGACCTGCCCGGCGACCCGGCCCGCGATCTCGAGGCGCTGCGCCCGCAAGAGCTGCTCGGCCAGCCGCTTGCGCTCGCTGATGTCGCGCGCCACGACGACCAGGCGCGGAGGGTCGGCATCGTCGACCCGGTCGATGGCGACCTCGATGTCGATGCGCCGGCCGTCGCGGTGGAGCACGGCGGTTTCGTAGTGCTGCTCCACTGCCTCGCCGCGCAGCCGGCGCTCCATGCGCTCGCGCAGGTGTGCCCGCTGCTCGGGCACGACGAGGTCGGTGATGGGGCCAAGCCGCGGCAGTTCGTCGCGCGTGCGCCCAGTGAGCTGGAGCGCGGCATCGTTGGCGTAGACGATCCGCTCGCCCTCGACGACCACGACGCCGACGCCCAGGCGGCTGAGCGTGCGCAGCATGGCAGCGTGCAGCCCCGCCTGCCCCAGTAGCTCACTCTCCGCGTGTTCGATGCCCGTCATCGCGCTACCTCGCCCATAGTCTAGCAGGCGACGCGTGTCGGAGGTGTGGGCACCGCCCGCATCACCTGGGGCACGACGGGCAGCCGCCGCCCGAGCCGTTCCGGCACGCGGCCGGTCTCGCCGGAGGGCGACCCGGCTCACCTCTGCCACCGGTCGCGGCAGCCTCCCAGTCGACGGCACGCCGGTTGACGCAACCGGCGGCAGGGGCGCCCCGAACAGGCGCCACCCGGCCCCGGGAGGTGGTGGATGGGCGGCGATCACGGACCCGAGTCGGCAGCGACCGAGGAGACAGCCACGCCGGTGCTACGAAAGGGGATCATCCGGGGCGTGGGCGTCGTGGGCACCCTCGACGGGGTGGTACTGCACAAGCCGCTGCAATGGCACACATTCTACGTGCACACCACCCCGTTCTGGCGCGAGTTCATTGACGGCCTCTTCCACCTCGGCACGGCCGCCCTCCTCGTCATCGGCGCGCTGCTGCTCTATCGGCAACGGGCACTCCTCGCCCGCTGGAGCGGCGACGACGCGCTCTGGGGCGGCAGTCTGCTCGGGATGGGGGGCTTCACCCTCTGCGACGGGACCATCCAGCACAAGGTGCTCCAGCTCCACCCCGTCCGCGAGGGCGTGGAGAACATCCTCCCGTACGATCTCGCCTTCAACGCGCTGGCGCTGGCGCTGCTGGCCACCGGCTGGTGGCTCTGGCACCGTTCGGGGCGGCACCCGGCGACGGGGGCGAGCGCGGGCGACGGGGAGGCCGGATCGGCCGGTCGCCGCCGGGCCGCCTGATCGGGCCGGGTCAGGTGCGGTGACGGCTCGCCCCCGGGTCACGTGCGGTGATGGCTCGCCCCGTTGGCCGAGGTGTGGGCGCGCAGCGGCCCGGGGAACTCGTTGAACCGCCGGGCGGCCGCGCGCGTCCAGCCCGACACCGTCCGCAGCTGCGGGGCATCGATCCGCGCCTCGACCGCCATGCCGGGTAGCGGGACGGTGCCGCTCTCGGCGGGCGCGCCGGGGAGCCAGCGGTTGGCGAGGCCGCTCAGGCGCGCCACGCCGCCGGGGAAGAGGCCGTTCGCCCGCGCTGCCAGTGTCGCCGCCAGCGACAGGGTCCGCTCCGGGCTACGCCGCGCCGCCGCGTCGACGATCTGCCGGGCCGCCCGCTCCGCGTCCATCGAGAAGAGGGGTAGGCTGGCGAGCGGCAGGAACCAGAGATACTCGCGCTCCTGGTCGCCCTTGAACTCGGCGTTGTAGGCGGAGCCGGCGCGCATCAGCCCGGGCCCAATCGTCGTGACGCTGATCCCCTCGCGAGCCAGTTCGGCGTGGAGGCCCTCGGAGAAGCCGGTGGCCGCGAATGTCGCCGCGCAGTAGGGTGAGAGGTGCGGGACGCTCACCTTGCCGCCGATCGAGGTGATGTTCACGATCCGGCCGGCGTCGCGGGCCCGCATCTGCGGCAGCACGGCCAGCGTCGGGTGGAGCACTCCCCAGAATTCAGACGGCCATCGCCGCCTCGTAGTCGGCCGGCGTCAGCACGTCGACCGGTCCCACGCTGATGATGCCGGCGTTGTTCACCAGGATATCGATCCGGCCGAAGTGGCCCGTCACCGCCTCGATCAGCCGCGCCACGTCCTCCCGGTCCGAGACGTCGCAGCGCACGGCGAACGCCGTGACGCCGCGCGCGGTCAGGTAGTCCCGGGCGCGCTCGAGCTCGGCGCCGTCGCGGGCGCAGATGGCGACGCG
>JBHOQZ010000044.1:0-11163 GCA_042408635.1 Chloroflexota bacterium | reverse complement strand
GCGGTCACGCGACCGCGCGAGGGCCTCTACCTGCTGTGCTGCCGGAGCCGGCGGCGGGGCGAGCGGACGGAGCCGCGTCGCCCGTCGCGCTTCCTCCGCGGGCTGCCACTCGACCTCTTGGACACCATCGAACGCGTCGAGCAGGCGGCCTGATCCGCGATCGAGGAGGAGCACCGTGACCACCCTGCCCGGACGCATCGACACCGATCAGGTCAAGCGCGCGCATCCCGTCGAGGAGGTCGTCTCCCGCTCCGGGATCGAGCTGCGGCCGGTCGGCCGCGCCCTGGTCGGCCGCTGCCCATTCCGCCCCGACGGGGGCCGCCCCAATCCGTATGTCTACCCTGGCAACCGGAGCTGGTATTGCTATCGCTGCGCCGTCGGCGGCGACGTCATCAGCTTCGTCATGCGCCTGGAGCTGCTCGGCTTCCGGCAGGGTGGGGACCCTGTCGATTGGCGCCGGCGCACTGCCGACTGGGTCGAGCCAGAGCGCGCTGTCGCGTCGCCAGAGCAGCACCACCCGCACGTTCGGCTCGATCAGCCGCGTGAGCGCCTGGTGCGCCGGGTGCAGTTCCGGGGTGTCCTCCTCGCGTGGCTGGGGCAACATGGCGTGCAGGTGTCGCTCGCGCGCCGTCGGCGCCTTCAGCCAGCGGTCCTTCGCCTCCTGCTCTTCACACCTCCGCTCGGCCTGGAGCTCGGCCCACGTTTCGGCCCAGAGCGTGGCTACTGCCGCCGACTCGTCGCCGGGGCACGGGCGCTCGTCGTAGACCGCCTCGACCAGGGGTTCGATCTCGTCGGGCAGGCGCAGCACCTCCCCATCGACACGGCGCGTGAGCGCCAGCCACGAGCGCAGGAGCGTGTGGCGGCCGTAGATCCCGACCGCACCGCGCTCGAACCGCGGCAGATCGCCCTCGGTCGGTGGCCGGCCGAGCCAGAGGGTCGGCTGGCTGAGCGCGGCGGGGCGGCTACGCCGGTGGCGGTGGAGGCGTCCGAGCCGCTGGAGCAGCAGGTCGAGCGGTGCGAAGTCGCTCACCATCAGGTCGAAGTCGAGGTCGAGGCTCTGCTCGACGATCTGTGTTGCCACCATGATCGCGCGCGCCGGGCGTAGGGCGTCCGGGGCTTTGCCGAAGGCGTCGAGCGCGCGTCGCTCTCGCTCGGCGCGCCGATTGAAGGGGAAGCGGGCGTGGAGCAGGTCGAGGTCGCACCACCCGGGCGGGCGCGACGCCAGGGCGCGGCGCAGGGCGGCGTAGGTCTGCTGTGCCCGCTGGACCGTGTTGCAGATCACCGCGGCGCAGCCGCCACCCTCGAGCGCACCCAGCAACTCCTCGCTGAAGCAGGGGGCGGCTCCGGGTGGGCTGTCGAGGCCGAGGGGAGGTGGGTCGAGGTCGACCCAACGGAGACGGACGGTTCGCCGCACGTCGGCCGATGGTGCGACCGAAATGGCGCGCACGGAGTGGCCATCGGAGAGCGTGATGCGCGGGTAAGCAGCTCGCCCGTTGGCGCCGTTGGAGACAATCGGCGTGTCTGCTGGGACGGGCCGTGCGGCGGCGCCGCGGGCGTAGGCCTCCAGCAGCCGGTTGCGCCGGGCTGCCGGTAGGGTCGCCGAGAGCAGGAGCACTGCCGAGCCGAGCGCCGCCAGCCACTCGAGCAGTCGTTCGAGGAGCGTCGACATGTAGGTGTCGAAGGCGTGGACCTCGTCGATGACGACGGTCTTACCGGCCACGCCGAAGAGCCGCACGAAGCCGTGGCGGGTCTGGAGCACCGAGAGCAGAAGCTGATCGATGGTTCCCACGCCGTAGCGCGCCAGCAGACCGTGCTTCTTGCGGGTGAACCACTCGGCCGCGACGACGGCGCCGGGTCCGGCGGGCGTTGGCACGTCGTCGCCAATACCCTGGGGATCGAGCAGGAGCCGCCAGGTGCTGCGGAGTTGTTGCAGCTCGGCTGAGAGGTCAGCGTGACCGTGGAGGAGGTGCAGGTTGACCACCTCGGCGGGGTAGACGCGAGCGAGGAAGTCGCGCACCCGGCCGAACATCTGGTTGCTGCTGGCCTGGGTGGGCAGGGCGACGTAGGCGCCGTGGAGGCCCTCGACGCGCCAGCGGTCGCCCAGGTGCAGGACCAGCTCGGTCTTGCCCTCGCCCATCGGGGCCTCGATGATGGCGAGCCAGGGGCGGGGGGCGGCGAAGTGGGTCGCGATTGCGTCGCCGGCCCGCTGCAACGGACGTGGCTCGGGCAGGTGGGGAAAGAGGGTCGTGAACGAGCGTACCGTCGGCGCGGCGAGCCAGGCGGACCAGCCGAGGTCGTGGAGGGCACGGGCCGCCGCGGCCCGTGCGGTCGGCAGGTAAGCATCGACGGGCTGGGGCGCCGCGGTGTCCTCGGCGGCGCCGGCGAGCGGGAAGAAGCGGGTGTCAGATCCGATCCAGTCGGCGACCGAGACGAGCCCGGCCAGCCAGAGCGACGCCGCGAGGTCGGGCGGGCATGTGGGCGGTTGCTCGAGCGGAACGCTGAGTGCTCGGGCTAGCTCGACCACCAGGTGTTCGCGCGCCGCGCGCCAGCCGGCTCCACCGACCAGACCCGGATCCGTTGAAAGGATGGCAGCCTGGCCCGGCAGCGGAAACGCCCCGTGGTGGCCGCCCAGCACCTCGGCCAGGCGGCTAAGCACCGGCTCGGGGATGGTCGCCACCGTTTGAAGCGCTGCCGCGAGCGTTGCCTGTGTTACGGTTGCGTGCGGCGCCTGCACTCGGCGCTCCGGCTGCGGTAGCGGGCTCACGAGGCCCGCGGCGCGGACGCGCCCGGCGCCGGCTTCGACGGCGAGATGGAAGATGGGACCGGCCTTGCCGAGGTCGTGGAGCCCGGCGATGAAGGCGACCCAGGCGCCGGTCACATCGAGTGGCAGGCTGAGCGCGTGGGCGATCCACGCCCGCGTCGGCGGCGAACAGTGGGTGCGCCACAGCGCCTCGGCTACCGCCGCCACATCGAGCATGTGGCAGATCAAGGGGTGCCAAGATGCCGGACTCCGCCGCCGCTGGAGCTTCGCCCACAGGGAGTTCGCCGCGGGCGCGAGGGGGATCGTCACTCAACACCTCCTCTGCCGACGCCCATGCTGGCGGTTGCCGGGCGGGATGAAAGCGGCGGCCGGGCTGGCCCCTCACGGCCTCGGGTCTGCTTCAGGACGTGCGCGAGCTGCTTCGACACGCCATTCTGCCCCAGCGCCGATGCCAGCGCTGGATCGTCGTCCGGGGCGAAACCCGCGCGGCATCATCTCCCAGGTCACGTCCGCTGCGCGCCTATAGAGGATTGCGTTGATGATCAGACGAGGGTCGGTGGCAGCTGGCCGGCCACGGCGGCGCCGCAACGTCGGGGCGATCTGGGGCGCGGTCCAGGACCATTCCTCATCGGTGAGGTCGGTGGGGTACCGGGCAAGGCGCGAGCAGCGGCCGATAGGCCTCGACCGCCACGATCTGATCAGGTGAGGTCGGTGGGGTACCGGGCAAGGCGCGAGCAGGGCAGCGGCATCTGTCGCCTGGCCTCCGTTCGCTATTTGCTAAGGACGATGAATAATAGACTGCACGCGCTTGATTGCATTAGTTGCAGGCCCACGTCGGATGTTCACGCGTCCCGTGCAGGTGGGCTGAGCCAGATCGTGGGCTGCCCTGGGCGGTACAGGATGCTGTTGGCGCGGTGCCCGGGTGGTGTTACCTGGACTGCTGACCCGTACCCTTGCGGTGATCGGGCGGCCCCAGGAAGGTGATGATGGTATCGCGGGGGCGGCGAGCGGCACTGCGGTAGCCGAGCCGGAGGCTCGGTGTTGTATTGGAGCCGTCAACGGTCGAGATCGCCCAGTCGCGCGTGCCCGACGGGGACTTCCGCGTCGGGGAGCTGGGGGAGCTGGCGTATCCCGATCGCGCCTTCGACGTCGTGGCTGGCTTCAACTCCTTCCCAGTGCGCGGCCAACCCGATCGCCGCGTTGCGCGAAGCCCGTCGGGTGGTGCGACCTGACGGGCGGATCGTGATGGCGGTGTGGGGACGCGCCGAAGTCTGCGAAGCGGCGGCGATCTTGAAGGCGGCCGGCAAGCTGCTGCCGCCCCCATCCCCTGGCCCTGGCGCGGGCGGACCCTTCGCCCTCTCGGAACCGGGCCGGCTGGAAGCCTTGCTCGCGCAGGCGGATTGAAAGGGCTCCAATCGCCCGCTCGCCCGGCGGGCTCCACTCGATCGGAGCGGACAGAGGGGGCAGGGCATCGACCGCGGCCGATGCCGTGTGTCTGGCGGGCGACCTGCAGGCCCGCGCCACCCGTTTGCTCACCCCAGGGGTTCCGGTACAGTAGGGAGGGCAGCGCTCAGCAGAGGAGGTGCCACGATGACCAGCGCACAGGAGAACGCCGCCCGCGTGCGCCAGGGCTATGACTTCTTCAACACCGGCAACGTCGAGGGACTGCGCCAGTTGCTGGCCCAGGACCTCGTCTGGCATGGCGGGGGCCGGGGCCGCTTCGCGGGCGACAAGCGGGGGCGGGACGCCACCCTGGCCTACTTCGGCCAACTGGGGGAAGCGTCGGGTGGCACCTTCCGGGCCGAGGTCCACGATGTGGTGGCCAATGAGCACCATGTAGTAGGACTCCATGTCAGCACCGCTCAGCGGGAGGGCGAGCGCCTGAGCGTGAAGGTGGCGCTCGTCTTCCATCTGCAGGACGGCCTGCTGGTGGAGGTGTGGGAGCACTACGAGGACAGCCAGACCTGGGACGACTTCTGGAGCTGAAAGGGATCGGCGCGTCCAGCCGACGCGCGTGTGAGCGCGGCCGTGACATGACAGCACCCCATCCTGCGCCAGGACCACGTTGATCACCCGCGCCGAAAGTCGACCGTCAGGTGCCAATCGAGTAACCCTGTTCGGACGCAGCAAGCGCGCCAGCATGATGACCGCGTTGTCGGCACTGGCCGCATCACAGAGCTGCTCGCGCTGGCGGTAATCGGTCCCGGCGGCCTCCATCGGCGAGAATGACGGCTGCTCTCCGAGCGGGGTCTCGCCGACCTGCCGGCGCTCTCCTCCCTCCGTCCGCGGGATCACCAGGCCTCGGGCTCGGCGGGCGCGAGGAGTTCTGGTGACGGCCCGGTACGAGACAACGCCACCTAATCCGGTGGACGTGCAGAAGGAACAGCGCGATGCTGCCGAAACCCGAACCCGCCTGTTTCGTGATTGCCGATATCTCCGGCTACACGCAGTTTGTCGCGAGCGTCGAACTTGACCACGCTCACGACATCATCACCGACCTGATGGACACGGTGGTGCGTTCCTTGCGTCCGCCGTTCCGCCTGGCCAAATTCGAGGGGGACGCCGCCTTCCTCTACGCGGTCGGTGAGAAGGTCGATGGTTCCACCCTTCAAGACGCCATCGAGTCCACCTATTTTGCCTTCCAGAAGCGCCAGCGCAACATTCGGCAGGCCACAGCCTGCACGTGCCGCGCCTGCACCCAGATGCAGGACCTCGACCTCAAATTCGTCTGCCACCACGGCGAGTTCATCACCCACAGGATGGCCGGCCGCACGGAGCTCGCTGGTCGCGATGTGATCCTCATTCATCGCCTGCTGAAGAACACGGTGAACGAACGCCTCGCCGGCCATGCCTACGCGCTGTACTCTGCCCCCTGCCTCCAGGCGATGGGCGTCGATCCCGCGGCGCAAGGCCTCCTCGAGCACCGAGAGGCGATCGACATCATCGGCGACGTGACGTGCTGGGTGCGCGACCTCCACGTGGCGTGGGAGGCGGAAGACGGCCGTCAGCACCATGAAGTCACGCGTGCTGCGGCCGCGCTGGTGCTCGAATTCGACATCGACGCCCCGCGCCAAACCGTGTGGGAGTATTGGACGGCACCCGGCCAGCGCCCGAAATGGCGCGCGGCCGATGAGGTGCGCGAGTCGTCGGCGAGCGGTCGTCGCGGGGTCGGCAGCACCATTCACTGCATGCACGGCGCCCATGTCATCATCGAGGAGATCCTGGCCTGGCGCCCGTTCGACTACCTGACCTTGTCGACGCTGTTACCAATGCCCAAAGCGCCGAAGATCGTGACGACCTACGCCTTCTTGCCAAGCACTACCCGCGGGACGCACGTTGAGATCCGCGTGGCCAAGCCGAGGCCGCGAGACCAGGCGTTCCTCGAGCAGGTCGCCGCGCAATTCCAGACGACCATCACCAGCGAAGTTGCGGCCCTTCGGCGCATCATCGAGGGTCGAGAGGAAACCTCCCTGGTGGTTGAAGAAGCAGCGCTCCCCGCATCGGCTGAGCGTTTCTTGACTCAGCCGGTCGACGCGCACTGACTGACCGACCTGCACGCCACCACGCCGGCTGGTCGTGTCGCCTGTCCGGCCGTCACCGGGCACGTCGTGAGGGCAGGGAGGTGAAGCGCGCACGGGACGGTGCCGTGGAGGCGCTGCGGCTGCTGGCAGGGGAGCGCTGGCAGGGCGCGGCCTGGGGGAGTTGGTGTTTCCAGGCCGGCTGGGGCAGACGTTGCACGGGACGAGCGTGACGCACGCGTTCAAAGTGCGCGGGTGAGATGCCGGGGTGGGAGGGGACGCGCCAGAGCACCCGATGGCTCACCGAATGGCTCACCGGGCGGCCGGCGGAGCGCAGACGGCTCACTGCCGAGCGGGGAAAGCGAGGCCGGGAAGGGGTGAGCCGGCAGGGACTCGAACCCTGGACCCGCTGATTAAAAGTCAGCTGCTCTACCGACTGAGCTACCGGCCCATAACTCTGCCCGGATGGTACCATCCCGCTCCGGAGGCGGCAATTCGGACGGCTCCCAGGTGTAGCCGGTAGTCGCTACAGCGACGGTACAGGCGTTGGTTCGGCTCGCAGTCTGTCTCATTGCGGCGGTCGTCGGCACCGGCATGCTGCTCGTGATCTGGAAACTGATCGCGCCAGACATCCTGCCGGGTCCCGAAGGACTGATCCGGGAGATGGTCGAGTCGCGGTTGTGGGCCAATGGCTACGAGCATCGGAATCTCCAGGTTGTTCCCCGCGGCAAGATCCGCGCTGCCATGGGCCGGCCGATCGTCGGAACGGTCGATGTGAACGTGGACGTGCGCGGCTCTCCGGGCGAGCCGTGGCAGCCGCTGGTGATGACGATGCACGCGTATCGGTGCGGGTCAGCGTGGGAGCTCGACCCAAGGTGGTACGAGCTGCTTATCACGGGCGTGCGTCCGCCGCAGACAGGCCCGCCCGCCTTGCCGCCACGCACGTGTCCGTAGCCTCAAGCCGAGCCTCTGGTGGCGCCTGCGCTCGCCTCTGTGGCAGAATGCGGGCTGTGTTGCCGGCGGCCTGCCTCGCCGGATTGGCAGGTCAGGCCGTACCCGGACGAGTGGGCCGGATCGTGGTCGGGTGTGGCGGCCAGCCGGGCGGTTGGATCAACTCCGGCGGTTTGCGCCGCCCGTGCCGCGGTTTTCGCTCACCAGCCCCCGGCTGACCGGACCGGGTTCATCGGCATTGACCTGACACGGCTCGTGGCTCGCGGCTTGGACGAGGATGGTAAGGGGGAGCTTCCGCTTGGCGATCGCGGGCCGGGCGACGTCAGGGGGGCGTGCCCGGTGGCTGGGGATCCGCCGCAAGTGGCTGCGGCACGTCGGCACCCTGCCCTACGGCGCGCAGCTCGCGCTCATGCTTCTGCCGCTGCTGGCCGGCCTCCTCCTCCTCGTCATCCTCCCGCTCGCGCTGGTGCTGGCCGTCGCCTTCACCGACTACGACGCGCTCACCCCGCCGCGCTGGACGGGCCTGCGCAACGTCGAGCTGCTGCTGCGCGATCCCGAGTTCTGGAACGGACTGCGCGCCTCGCTCGGCCTCGCCGCCGCCGCCGTGCCGCTGCGGATCGCAGGCGCGCTGCTGCTCGCGCTTCTCCTCCAGCGGCCCGAGCCTGGAGTCGGCGCGGTCCGCGCCGCCGTCTACGTCCCCACCGTCGTGCCCGATGTCGCCTACGCGCTCCTCTGGCTCTACCTCTTCAATCCGCTGTTCGGGCCGGTCAACGACCTCCTCCTGCTCCTGGCCGCGCCGTTCGGTCTACGCCCGGCGGGCTGGCTGCTCGATCCGGTGACGGCGCAGGCAGCCGTGGTCGTCATGCTCGCCTGGACGGTCGGCGAGGGGTTCGTCGTGCTGCTGGCGGCACTCCAGGATATCCCGCGCGAGCTGCACGAGGCGGCCGCGCTCGACGGCGCCGGGGCCTGGGCGCGTTTTCGGGCGATCACGCTGCCGCTGGTCGTGCCGCTGCTGCTCCTGCTCGCCTGCCGCGACACGCTCTTCAGCTTCCGGGCGAGCTTCGTGGCGGCGGTGATCGTCACGCGCGGCGGTCCCTACTACGCCACCGCCTACCTGCCCTTCTGGATCTACACCAGCGCCGTCGATCAGCAGCGCTACGGCTACGCCGCCGCGATGACGCTCGTCGTGCTGGCGCTCACCGCCGGGCTGATCGCCCTCCAGTTCTGGCTTGTCCGGCGCTGGCGCGCCGCCTACTTCTACGACTGAGATGCGTGACCCCGGTCCATATGCGCCCGGTGGTGCGGCGGCCACGGCGCCGGTGCCGGTCCCCAGATCTTCCAGGGCGGCGTCCGAGACCCGGCGTCGACCGGCCGGTCGACCGCCGAGACGCGAGTTCGGGTGGCGCCGCTGGCCCCGCTACGCCGTTTGGGGTGGCGTTATGCTGCTGTTCCTGCTGCCGCTCGCCTGGATGGTGACGACGTCACTGCGGCCCGTCGGACTGCCCCAGCCGGGGCGGTTCGAGCTCTGGCCGAGCCGCGTCACCCTCGCCAACTACCCGGCCATCTTCACGCTGCTGCCGCTCGGGCGCTACGCGCTCAACTCCACGCTCGTCGCGCTCGCCAGCGTGCTGCTGACGCTCTGGACGGCGTCGTGGGCGGCGTTCGCGCTGGCGCAACTGCCGCCGCGATGGCGCGGGGCGCTCCTCGTCGGGCTGATGGGGGCGCTGCTGGTGCCGGTGATGGCGCTCTGGCTGCCGCGCTTCCTCGTCTTCCGCTGGCTCGGCGTGCTCGACACGCTGCTCGTGCTCGTCCTGCCGGCGCTGCTCGGCGGCAACCCGGTCTACGTGCTCATCCTGTTCTGGGCGTTCCGGCGCATCCCGGCCGACGTCTTCGAGGCGGCCCGGCTCGATGGCTGCGGCGCCCTGCGCGCCTGGTGGAGCGTCGGCCTGCCGATGGTGCGGCCTTCGCTGGCGGCGGTCGCGGTCCTGGCCTTCGTCAGCTCGTGGAGCAGCTTCGCAGAGCCGCTCTTCTACATCCACAACCCGGACAACTACACGCTGCCGCTCGGGCTCCAGGCGCTGCGCCAGCTCCACCCCTCGCGCTGGCCTCTCTTGATGGCCGGCGCCACGCTCGTCACCCTGCCCGTGCTGGCGCTCTTCCTGCTCGCCCAGCGTGCCTTTGTGCAGGAGCACCTCGGCCGCGACTGGCGCCGCGCCTGACCAACCGGTTCGCATATCATGCGCCGGGCTGACTGCCCGGGAACGACTGTGTGGAGGAACTGGCCTATGTTGCCCGCGTACCTGCGGCGGCTGGCGATCCCGCTGCTGGCGGCCTGTCTCCTGATGCTGGCGCAACCCATGCCGCCCATGCCGGCCCGACCACCCGCCGAGGCGGCCGCCGGGGAGATCAGCTTCTGGATCTTCGGCGATGCCGAGGAGCAGCGCGTCTACCAGACCCTGGTCGAGGCGTACGCGCGCGCCAATCCCGCCGTGACGGTGCGGCTCGCGGCGACCCCCGGCCAGGGCGATTTCATGTCCAAGCTCTCGGCCGCCTTCGCCGCCGGCACGCCGCCCGACGTCTTTCTCATCAACTACCGCCGCGTCGGTCAGCTCCTCAACAAGGGGCTGATCGAGCCGGCCGAGGACTGGCTCGAGCGCGACGGCTCGCTGCGCAAGGACGACTACTACGAGCAGGCGGTGCGCGCCTTCTCGCAGGGCGGCCGCCTCCAGTGCGTGCCGTAGAACCAGTCCAGCCTCGTCGTCTACTATAACCGCGACGCCTTCCAGACCTACGGCGTGCCCCTGCCGCAGCCCGGCTGGACCTGGGCCGACTTCCTCCAGGCCGCGCGGAGCCTGACGCGCGACCTCGACGGTGACGGCCGCGTCGACCTCTACGGCCTCGGCGTCGAGCCCTCGATCGTGCGCGCCTCCGCCTTCATCTGGCAGCACGGCGGCCGCATCCTCGACGACGACCAGCACCCGACGGCGCTCGCCTTCGACGACCCGAAGACGCGCGAGGCGCTGCGCTTCTTCGTCGAGCTCAGCACCGTCGAGCGGGTCGTGCCCGGCCAGGCGGAGTACCGCGCCGAGGACCTCGACAGCCAATTCATGGCCGGCAAGCTCGCCATGACGCTCAACAGCCGGCGCGTGGTGCCCGAGTACCGCCAGATCCGCGCCTTCACCTGGGACGTGGCCGCCCTGCCGCGCGATGTCGAGGCCGCGACGCCGCTCCACAGCGACGCCTATTGCCTGAGCGCCGCGAGCGGCAACAAGGCGGCGGCCTGGGACTTCGTGCGCTGGGCGAACGGGGTCGAGGGCCAGCGCATCGCCGCCAGCCTCGGCCGTACCGTACCCTCGCTCAAGGCGGTCGCCACCTCGCCCGCCTTCCTCGACCCAGAGCAGGCACCGGCCAGCAGCCAGGTGTTCCTCGACGTGATGCCGGGCATCCGGCCGCTGCCGATCGTGCCCGAGTGGCCGGCGATCGAGAGCGTGCTCAATGCCGAGATCGAGCGCGCCTTCTTCGGCGGCAGCCTCGACGAGGCGATCGAGACCGCCCAGCAGAAGGTCGCCGCCATCCTGAAGCGCTGAAGCCGGATGGGGTGCGCCTCGACCACGCGCGGGGGGCGTGTGCACCCGCGCCGGGCGGGTGCGCCCGCCCCCGTTCGGACACGACCCACCCCGGGGTGGAGCCGCTGCCGGCTCGGCGGCCGCGCCGAAGCTGGTGCCGCGGCCGCCGCGCCGGAATCGCGTCTGCCTGCTACACTCTGGGGCGTGCCGGTGCGTCCCGGACGTGGCGCGGGCACGGGATCAAGGTCAGGGCGAGCGGTCCTTCGACACGCGCCCTCCGTCTCCCGGTTCGGGGGAGCGGGACGAGGAGGTAGCCGTGCGGCGAATCACGCGGAAGAGTCTGCTGAAGGGGCTGGCGGGCGGGGCG
>JBHOQZ010000037.1:0-2758 GCA_042408635.1 Chloroflexota bacterium | reverse complement strand
AGCGGCAGCCCGGCGAAGGCCCGCGCCGGCAGCCCGCCGTCCTCGCCCAGCCGCGCGGCCTCGCGCTCCGCCGGATCGGCCGCGAGCTCGGTCAGCACCTCGCGCAGCCGCGGCGCGATGAAGCACCAGGCGCCCATGTTGCGCGGCTCCTCCTGCAGCCAGACCACCTCGCGCAGCGCCGGATAGCCCGCGATCAGCTCGCGCAGCTCCTCGGCCGGGAACGGGTAGAGCCGCTCCAGCCGCGCGATCGCCACGGCCGCGCGGGCCGCCTCGAAGGCGGCGCCGTCCGGCTGCCCGTCGCCGTCGGCTGGTCCTGCCCCGCCCGGCTTGCTCTCGACGAGGTCGACGTAGACCTTGCCGCTGCAGAGGATCAGCCGGCGCACCCCGGCCCGCCGCTCCGGCGTCATCGTCGGGTCGTCGAGCACCGGGTAGAAGCGCCCGGTCGCCAGCTCCTCGACGGTCGAGGCGGCGCGCGGGTGGCGCAGCAGGCTCTTGGGCGTCATCAGCACCAGCGGCCGGGGGTGGTGGCCGAGGGTCGCTGCCTGGGCGCGCAGCAGGTGAAAGTACTGCGCCGCCGTCGAGCAATTCGCCACGATCAGGTTGCCGTCGGCCGCGAGCTGGAGGTAGCGCTCGAGCCGCGCGCTCGAGTGCTCGGGGCCCTGCCCCTCGTTGCCATGGGGCAGGAGCAGCACGAGCGAGGGCTCCTGCCCCCACTTGGCGTAGGCCGAGGCGATGAACTGGTCGATGATCACCTGCCCGCCGTTGGCGAAGTCGCCGAACTGGGCTTCCCAGAGCACCAGCACCTTCGGCGCCTGGACGCTGTAGCCGTACTCGAAGCCGAGCGGCGCCATCTCCGAGAGCGGGCTGTTGTAGAGCGCGAACGACGCGCGCGCCGCCGGCAGTGCCTGGAGCGGGATGAACGTGTGGCCGGTGTCGGGGTCGTGCAGCACCAGGTGGCGCTGGCTGAAGGTGCCACGCTCGACGTCCTGCCCGGTCAGGCGGATCGCCGTGCCGTCGGCCAGGATCGAGGCAAAGGCGAGCGCCTCGGCGTGCGCCCACTCGATCCGGCCCGCCCCCTCCCCGGCGAACGCCTCGCGGCGGCGCTGGAGCAGCCGATCCAGCTTCGGGTTCTGCCGGAACCCGGCCGGGCGGTCGAGCAACTGCTCGTTGAGCTCCGCCAGGCGCGGCGCCGGCACCGCCGTGTTGCTGGGCAGGTGGAACGCGCGCTGGCGTCCATTGCCGTTCAGCGAGCGTGACGGCTCGGCCGGCCGCGCCCCCGCGGCGTCGGCGACCGGGGGGGTCTGCCGGCGCGCCGCGTCCATCGCCTCGTTGACCGCCGCCAGCATCGCGGCGGCCTCGTCGGCGGTGACGACGCCCTCCGCCACGAGCCGGCGCGCCCAGAGCTCGCGCACCGTCGGGTGGTCCGCGATGACGCGGTACATCGCCGGCTGGGTGAAGGCGGGCTCGTCGCTCTCGTTGTGACCCCAGCGCCGATAGCCGACCAGGTCGATCAGGAAGTCCTTGTGGAAGCGGTAGCGGTAGGCCACCGCGAGGCGGATCGCGGCCAGGCAGGCCTCGGGGTCGTCGGCGTTGACGTGGATGATCGGGATCTCGAACCCCTTGGCGAGGTCGCTGGCGTAGTGGGTCGAGCGGCCCTCGCTCGGGTCGGTGGTGAAGCCGACCTGGTTGTTGACGATGATGTGGACGGTGCCGCCGGTGCGGTAGCCTGGCAGCGCCGAGAGGTTGAGCGTCTCGGCGACCACGCCCTGACCGGGGAAGGCGGCGTCGCCGTGCATCAGGATCGGCAGCGCCGTGTCGGGCTCGTGGCGCGGGGCGCCGCGGCGCTCGACGCGGTCCTGGCTGGCGCGCGCCATCCCCTCGACCACCGGGTTGACGAACTCGAGGTGGGAGGGGTTGTCGGCCAGGGTGAGCAGGATGTTGACCTGGTCGGCGCGGCGCAGCGTCGTGCGCGCGCCGAGGTGGTACTTCACATCGCCCGAGAACCCCTCGCCCGAGCTCTCGGAGGGGGCGTGCGCGTGCTCGGGGCTGTGGAACTTGCGGATGATGTCGGCGTAGGGCTTGCCGAGCACGTGGGCGAGCACATTGAGGCGGCCGCGGTGGGCCATGCCCATCACGACCTCGTGGGTGCCCGCCGCCGCCGCGCTCAAGATCGCCTCGTCGAGCATGGGCACGAGCATATCGGTGCCCTCGATCGAGAAGCGGCGCTGGCCGGGGAAGGTGCGGTGCAGGTAGCGCTCGAACCCCTCGACCTGGCTGAGCCGTTCGAGGAGCTGGCGCTTCGCCTCGGGCGCGAGCGGCGGGCGGAACCGCTGCGATTCCACCGCCTCCGCCAGCCAGCGGCGCTCCTCGGGCACCTGGACGTGGATGAACTCGTAGCCGGTGGTGTCGGTGTAGATGCGCTTGAGCGCCTCGATCGCCTCGAGCGCGCTGGCCGCGTGCTCCCCGACGTAGCCGCCGACGAGGCTGGCCGGCAGCGCTGCGAGCTGCGCCTCGGTCACGTGGTGGTAGGCGATCGAGAGCGTCGGGTCGCCCCGTGGCTCGGCACCCAGCGGATCGGTCCGGGCCGCCAGGTGGCCGCGGACGCGGATCGAGCGCGCGTAGGAGACCGCCCCCGCCACCGCCTCGGGCGCGGTGCCGGCCGGCGCGGCCGTGCCCAGCCCGGCCTGGAAATAGGTCGCCCGCGCCGGGATCGGGACGGTTGCCGTGGCCGACGGACGGGTTGGCAGGGGTGGACCGC
>JBHOQZ010000036.1:0-1171 GCA_042408635.1 Chloroflexota bacterium | reverse complement strand
CCGGTCCAGCCGACGAGCCGCGGCCAGATCTCGCCGAAGCCGCGCCGCATGGTGGGCGAGCCCCAGCCGGGATCACCGTAGATGTGGATGTGCGCGTCGACGATCACGCGAGCCCTCCCTGTAGGGGGCCGCCGGGCCCTGTGGGTGCCCGGCGGCCGGACCAATCACTGCTCAATTCAGGAGCGGGACGAACGCCTTGTCCGGGTCGACCGGCCGGTCGAGCAGGCCGTTCTGCTGCATCCAATCGGCGTAACGCCGCCAGACGGCCGCGTCCTGCACGCCCCAGCGCCCGCCGGTGCCCTTCACGTAGAACGGGGAGAGGAGCGTCTGGCTGCGGTGCACGAGCTGCGGGTCGAGCTCGGGCACGGCCTGGAGCAGGATGTCGGCCGCGGCGTCGGGGTTGGCGGCGGCCCACTCGTAGCCGCGCGCGGTGGCGGCCAGGAAGCGGCGCACGAGCTCCGGCTTGTTGGCGAGCGTGCTCTCGCCCGCGACGAACGTCGGGCTGTAGTTCTCGGGCACGCAGTAGCTGGTGATCGGCAGGTAGTTCATCTTGAGGCCGAGCAGCTCGAACTGCACGCCCTCCCAGAACGGATAGATGAAGACGGCGTCGACCCGGTTCGCCTGGAGCGCGGCGAGGTTGTTGAAGCCGATGTTGATCACCTCGACCTTGCTGTCGTCCCCGCCGTCGCACTGCATCACCGTCTTGAGGATCGGGGGGAAGTTGTTGAGGCCGGCCGAGCCGAAGCGCTTGCCCTCGAGCTCCTTCGGGCGCGTCGCGCCGCTCGCCTGCGTCACCGCGAACGCCGAGTTGTTGCCCTGGTTCACCGGCGCGATCGAGACGATCGGCACGCCCTGGGCGCGCGCAAGCATCACGCTCGACTGGTAGTTGATGCCGAACTCGGTCTGCCCGGCGCCCACCAGCTTGAGCGAGGCGCTCGGGTCCGAGGGGATCTCGATCGCCAGGTCGACGCCGGCCTCGTCGTACCAGCCGTTTCGCTTGGCGACGTAGACGCCCGTGTGGTTGGTGTTCGGCTGCCAGTCGAGCACGAGCGTCGCCTTCTCCGGGCCCCCTGGTGGTGGCGGCGGCAGCGGCCGCAGCGCGGCGGGCGAGGGGAAGGCCCCCGGCGACGGCGCGGCACCGCGCGACGGCGACGGAGAGGCGCCGGGCGAT
>JBHOQZ010000030.1:0-1168 GCA_042408635.1 Chloroflexota bacterium | reverse complement strand
TCGGTCCCGGCGTGCCGCCGTTCGGCCCCGGCCTCCCGCCCTACGGACCGGGCGTGCCGCCCTTCGGCCCCGGCGCACCCGGTGGTCTGGCCGTGCAGGTGAACGTGCGGGTGACAGCGTTCGGCCAGGGCGTGCCCGGCGCTCAGGTGACGATGGGCGGAGTGCAGTTCCCACCGACCGGCCCGGACGGCTTTACCACGCAGACGATCCCCTTCAGTCAGGTGCAGCCGAACGGCCTGGTGGGCCGCGTCACGGCCACCTGGCAGGACGTCACGGCCGAGGCGGACGTCTATGTCTACAACTACTACTAACCCGGCCAGGGCAGGCGACGGGGCGCGCATGGCCGAGGAAGCGCGCCCCGTCGCCTGCCCGGTGCACTGGAGGGGGAGGGATCGAGCGTGGCGATTTCGAGCGACGTAGCGGGCGCGACGGCCGCGCTCGAACAGATGCTCCGCGCCGAGATGGGCACCTGGGACGACCAGGTGTGGGCAACGCCGAGCCACTGCCCTGGCTGGACCCTTAAGAGCGTGGTGGTGCACCTGATCCAGGTGGCCGAGCTCATCGAGGACAGCGTGCGCCGTGGCCTGGCTGGCGACGCTGGACCGCCCGCGGCCGCCGCCGACATCCCCGCCTGGCGCGCCGCCCGCGCCCGCCGCCTCGAGGCCGAGCTGGCGCGACCACCGGCCGAGCTGCTGGCGGGGTACGATGCCGCGCTCGACGCGCTGCACGCCGCCTTCGCCGCCGCGGCCGGTGCATCTCCCGGGCTACGTGGCTGGCACCCGGCAGGCTCCCAGCCACTCACCTGGTTCCCCGATCAATGGCTGTTCGAGCTGGCGCTGCACGACTGGGATATGCGCGTCGGGCTCGAGCCGGCCGCCGAGCTGCGACCGCTCGCCGTGCCGGCCTTCATCGAGACGCTGCCGCCGCGCCTGCCCCGCTGGTTCGACGCCGCGAAGCTCGGCGGTGCCCGCGGTCGGGTCCGCCTGGCGCTGGCCGGGGGCACCGGCGCCGGCTTCGGGGTCGAGGTGGGCGACGGCGGCCTCACCGTCGTCGATGATCCCGCGAGTGGCGCCGCCGACGCGACGATCGAGACGGATGGCGCCGCCTGCGGGCTGGTGATGACCTTCCGCCGCCCCTACGACTACTACGCCGAGCGCGGCCGCTGGCG
>JBHOQZ010000021.1:0-7356 GCA_042408635.1 Chloroflexota bacterium | reverse complement strand
ACCGGCGACCGAGGTGGCGACCCGATGAGCCGACCGGCGACGCCGCCCGATCCAGCCGAAACGGGGGCACGTGGTGCGGCAACCCCCACGGGCGCGCCCGGTGCGGGCAGTGCGCAGGCGCGGGTGGCCCGCTTCACCGCTGAGCACGCCCTCGCCAAGCCCCTACCGTTCGCGGTACTCGACCTCGCCTCGGAGACCGGCGAGGTCGCCAAGGCGGTGCTGGAGGCGACCGGATATGGTCTGCAGGCCGGGGCGCTCACCCCCGCCGCGCTGTCGCGGCTGGCCGAGGAGATCGGCGACGCGCTCTACAGCCTGCTCGACGTCGCCAACGCCGCCGGGATCGATGCCGAGGCGGCGCTTGATGCCGCGCTCGCCAGGTACCGCGCCCATCTCACCCGCCGCGGCCGACCCTCGTCCGGCTGAGCGCAGGCTTTGACAGGGGAGGCGCGGCCGGGCATAATGCCGCGCGCAATGAACCCGGGAGGTAGCCTGATGGCAGTGGATCAGCATGCCGTGCACGACACCGCGCAGAAGACGCTCGTCGCCTTCCAGGGCGAGCGGGGAGCCTACAGCGAGCAGGCGCTGCTGACCTACTTCCCGAACGCCGAGCCGATCCCGTGCCGCACGCTCGCCGACGCCTTCGACGCCGTGGCGGGCGGGCGGGCGCGTTTCGCGGCCATCCCGATCGAGAACTCGCAGGCCGGCAGCATCAACGACGCCTACGACCTGCTCCTCAAGCACGACTTGCACATCGTCGGCGAGATCATGTTCCGCGTCAGCCATTGCCTGATGGCGCTGCCGGGCCAGACGCTCGCCGATATCAAGCGCGTCTACTCGCACCCGCAGGCGCTCGCCCAAAGCATGGAGTACCTCCAGACTCTCGGCACCGAGATCATCGCGGCCTACGACACCGCTGGCAGCGCCAAGACGATCGCCGAGGAGCGCACGCCGGGCGCCGCCGCCGTGGCGAGCCGCCTCGCCGCCACGCTCTACGGCCTCGAGGTGTTGGCCGAGGCGATCGAGACGAACCCGCACAACTACACGCGCTTCTTCGTCATCTCGCCCGAGCCCGCCTCACCGCCGGCCGACGTGCCCTGCAAGACCTCGATCGTGCTCACCACGCCGAACTCGCCCGGCGCGCTCTACCGTTGCCTCGGCTGCATCGCCTGGCGCGGCATCAACCTCACCAAGCTCGAGAGCCGCCCGAGCCGCGGCAAGCCCTGGGAGTACGTCTTCTACGTCGACTTCGAGGGAGCCGCCGACCGCGAGCCGTACCGCTCGGCGCTGGAGGAGCTGCGCAGCCAGACCGAGTTCCTGCGCGTCCTCGGCTCCTACCCGAAAGCCTCCCTCGACCTGTAGCGCCGCTCCGCCCGCCGCGGATCGCCCCCGACGGAGTCGCCGTCGCGGAGACCGCCTTGTCCCGGTCGAGCCGCTCGGCTCGCCCCGGATCACGCGCCGGCCCGGACGGGCGTGCCGCGGCATCGATTCTACCTCCGTGGGCGCGTAGAGCCGGCCGCAGGCCGGCGCGACATGCAGCCGCCGACGTGATCGGATCGCCACGCGTACCCTGACGCCGCCGCGCGACAGCGCGGCGCTCTCGCCGAAGCAGGCGGCCGCCCCCATCCGGTCGCACTCGAGGTGCAGCCGCCGGCCACCCCGGCGGCGGCCCCGCGCCGTCGCGGTCGCCCTGCCGTGGCAGGCGCGGACCCGGCGCCACGCTCGACGAGGCGAGACCCGCCCCCAGCGCATCGTCGAGCTGGACGCGCTGCGCGGGCTGGCGGCGCTCGCCGTGGTCGTCTACTACGCCTACAAGGAGACGCGCGACGCGGCGGGGCAGATGCTCTGCGCCGGGTCGTGGCCGCACCCGCTGCTGAGCGGGCTGGAGGGCGCGGTCGGCTGGTTCTTCGTGCTCTCCGGCTTCGTGATCTTCTTGCCCTTCGCGCGCGCCGCGGTCGCGGGGCAGGAGCCGATCGACGGGCGGCGCTTCCTGGTCCGGCGCGCCTGGCGCATCCTGCCGGCGTACTACGTCGCGGTGCTCGTCGTCTGGACCCTGCGCTTCGCCAACCTGCCCGAGCAGTGGCTCGACCTGGCCGAGCACCTGACCTTCACCCAGCTCCTCGACCCGCGGCACATGTTCTGGACGATCGGCCCGGCCTGGTCGCTGGCGGTCGAGGTGTGCTTCTACCTGCTGATCGCCGGACTCGGCCCCTGGCTGGCCCGCGCCTGGGCCGGGCTCGAGGATCGCCGGACGCGGGCCGCCCTGGTCGGCGGCGTGGTCGTGACACTGGGCCTCTGGTCGCTCGGCTTCCGCGCCTGGGCGCTGGCCGCCGGCATCCCGGACTACGTCTGGCCCGTCACCTTCGGCCCGGCCGCCAAGCTCGATGCCTTCGCGCTCGGCATGGCGCTCGCTCTGCTCGTCGCGGTTCGCCCGGCCTGGGAGCTCGACCGGGGAACGCGCACGCTGCTGTGGTGCACGGGGGCGGCGCTGCTGCTCTGGGTGTTCGTGGGGCGCGATCGCGGCTGGTACGCGCCGCCGCACTTCCACTCGCTCTGCGGCCTGGCGTTCCTGCCGATCCTGGCCCCCACGGTCGCGCGGGGGGCGGCGCCGGGTTTCTCCCTGCTGGCCTCGGCGCCGCTGCGCTGGCTCGGCCTGGTCTCCTACAGCCTCTACCTCTGGCACGAGCCGCTCCTCCTCGTGCTGGGCCGGCGCAATCTGCTGATCTCGCCCGAGCCGGCCGACTTCCCGCGCAACACTCTGGTGCTCGTCGGGCTCGCGCTCGGCATGGCGACGCTCAGCTACCACCTCGTCGAGCGTCCGGCGCTGCGGCTGCGCGCGGCGACCGAGCGACCGGCGGGCTCCCACGCCGGCGCCTAGCTCGTCCAGTCCGAGACCCAGCGGCCAACGACGTCGACGGTGCAGAGGGCGAGGGTGAAGGCGGCGAGGAAGAGGAGGAAGATGAAGAGCTGATCCGCCATCGGGGTGCCTCCTTCGAACTTCTGTTCTACACGCATCGTAGCACAGATGTTCGAGACTGCCAGCCGTTCGGCGTCAACCGTCCTCCAAAGCTGCTGTTAAGGCCGGTTGACGGACTCCAGGGGTTGGACGGGTCAACGCGGCGTCAAAGTTGCGCCCGAAACGGCCCCGCTTGGACTATCGAGCCGGAGCGGAGTGCGCGGGCGCGCGTGCTATAATCGCCACGCCCCAGCGCCTGCCCGACACCGCCGGGGCGGAGGCTGACCGGTTGATCGAACGACCCCCCACGCGCGGCCCGGCGCTCGCCGCGCGCCCAGCCGACATCCACCCGCGCGACGCCGCGCCGCCTGCACCGCCGCCTGGCTGGCGCCCCCCGGGACCGCACACCTTCCTGATGACGCTGCCCCGGCGGGCGGTCGAGCTGGTGCGCTACCGCGAGCTGTTGCGCGAGCTGGTGGTGCGCGATCTGAAGGTGCGCTACAAGGGCTCCGTGCTCGGCTTCCTCTGGTCGATGGGGAACCCGCTCTTGATGATGGCGGTGTTCTACGTCGTCTTCACGCGCATGATGAGCAACCAGGCACAGTACGGCGACTACGCGCTCTACGTGCTGATCGGGTTGCTCGCGTGGAACTGGACGACCGGCTCGGTGATCGGCGCGGTCGGCAGCATCGTCAACAACGCCAACCTGATCAAGAAGGTGTACTTCCCGCGCGAGGTGCTGCCGATCTCGACCACGCTCTCGGCGATGGCGAACTTCATCCTGTCGCTGCCGATCCTCTTCCTGTTCGTCTTCTTCTCGCCAGTGACGGTCGGCGCGGACCTGGCGCTGCTGCCGCTCATCATGGCGATCCAGCTCGTCTTCCTGGTCGGGCTCTCGCTGCTGCTGTCGGCGGTGAACGTCTTCTTCCGCGACACCGGCGTCATCGTCGACGTCGCGCTCACCGCCTGGTTCTTCCTGACGCCGATCTTCTACCGGCCCGAGGACATCTTCGGCAGCGAGGTCGGCCGCTGGGTCTACCGCGTCAACCCGATGGCCGGTCTGGTGACGTTCTACCGCGAGATCATCATGTACGAGGGGAGCCCGTCGCTGGGCGCGCTGGCACGCACCTCGCTCCAGGCGCTGGTCGTCTTCGCGATCGGCTACCTGTTCTTCCAATGGGCGGCGCGGCGCTTCGGCGAGGAGGTCTAGCCGCGCGCCCGCCCCGCGCGGCCGTGATCGTGCCGAACTGGAACGGCCGGCGCTTCCTCGATGCCTGCCTCACCTCGCTCCTGGCCCAGACCTACCCCGACCGCGAGATCGTGCTCGTCGACAACGCCTCAACCGACGGCTCGGTCGAGCATGTGCGCGCGCGCTACCCCGGCGTGCGCGTCGTCGCCAGCCCGCGCAACACCGGCTTCGCCGGGGCGCTCAACCTCGGGATCGCCGCGACGGCCGGCGAGTTCGTCGCCACGCTCAACAACGATGCCCGGGCTGAGCCGGGGTGGCTGGCGGCGCTGGTGGCGGCGGCCGAGCGCTCCCCGCGCATCGGCTCGGTCGCCGGCAAGCTGCTGTTCGCCAACCGCCCGGAGCTCGTCAACTCGGCCGGCATCTGCCTCGACCGCGCCGCCATCGCCTGGGACCGCCTCGGCGGCGTGCGCGACGATCCCGCGGACCGGCGCGTCGTCCCCGTCTTCGGCGCCAGCGGCGGGGCCGCGCTCTACCGCCGCGTCATGATCGAGGAGGTCGGCGGGTTCGACGCGGCGTTCTTCAGCTACCTCGAGGACGTGGACCTCGCCTGGCGGGCGCGACTGCGCGGCTGGGCGGCCGTCTACCAGCCGGCGGCGCGCGCCTACCACCTCCATTCGGCCACGGCGGTCGAGGGCTCGCCGTTCAAGAGCTACCACCTGGCGCGCAACAAGACCTGGCTGGTGCTCAAATGCTGGCCGAGCGCGCTGCTCCGGCGCGACCTTGCCTGGATCGCCGGCTACGACCTCGCCTTCCTGCTCTACGCGCTCGCGCGGCGGCGCGACCTGGCCGCGCTATACGGCCGACTCGATGCCTGGCGCGAGCTGCCTCGCCTGCTCCGCGAGCGCCGGCGCCTCCAGTCCGCCCGGCGGATCAGCGCCCGCGCCGCCCGACGGCTGCTCTGCCCGGTCGAGCCACCATGGTGCGTGCTGGCGCGCTACCGGCACATCCCGCCCGCCCGGTTCCCCACGCAGCCAGCCGGCGACCGCTCAGGTCGCACCAGCGTCTAGAGCCCGGGCCGGAGAGCCGTCAGCCGGTACGGGTCGGGACGCGGGGACGCTGCGACCGGCTGATGGAGGTTGCCGAATCAGCGCGGGGGTACACTCGGCGGGCTGCAGCCCGCCGGGTACCCGCTTGCGGGCCACGCGCCGACCGCGTTCCGGCTTCGGCCGGCCTCGTCCTGCCTTCGCGCCGGCTTGGGCCCGCCGGCGGCATTGCCCGTGCCAGCCCCCGGAGCGGCCGCGCGAGGGTTATGGACGTTGCGGAAATAGTGCGGGCATTCCCGCCGGCCGGCTGAAGCCGGCTAAACGGGCAATCGTTCCAGCCCCCGGAGCCGCGCGGGGGTGACCCCCCGCGCTGATGCAGCGAAGCCGGCTGAAGCCGGCTCACGGGCGGTCGTCCCAGCCCCCGCAGGGGGCTTCGCAATCTCAGCCGGGGGTTCACCCCTGGACGGCCGGGCGGACGCGGTTGGATCGTCCCTTCGCGCGCGCTTCAGCCCGTCGAACCCATTCCCCCCGTTAATTCCGCACCCTCCATCACCCCCGGGCGACGGGCGGACACGGCGGACGCGTCGCTTCGCGCCGGCTTATGCAAGGTGCGGAAATAGTGCGGGGGTGACTGTCGGCCCGCTGAAGCCGGCGCGAAGGCAGGACGAGGCCGGCTGAAGCCGGGATCCCGCGGGATCGTCCCTTCGCGCGGGCTTCAGCCCGCCGAGTGTACCCCCGCGCTAATTCGGCAAGTTCCATTACCCCCGGGCTGAGATTGCGAAGCCCCCTGCGGGGGCTGGGACGACCGCCCGTGAGCCGGCTTCAGCCGGCCGGCGGGAATGCCCGCACTATTTCCGCAACGTCCATCAGCCGGACGCGCGGCCGCGTGCCCTGGCTGTAGCGGTTGAGCGGTCTGGATCAGTGCGGGTGCGATTCGGCATAATGGCGCGCCAGCAGATCCTCACCCCAGTCGTTGGTGAAGTCGCGCCAGACCGAGTGGATGTGGTTGGCGCCGTCCTGCGTGTTGTCGTACTCGAGCATGAAGGTCGGCCCCTTCACGGCGTAGTAGTGGCCCTGGCCTGGCTCGGTGGGGCCCGCCCAGGCGAATGCCACGCTCTCGAGGCCCGCCCGCTCGATCCGCCGCCATTCGTTCCCCGCGATCTCACCGTTGGCGCGCCCGACGTAGTGCCGGATCAGGCGCACGAGCAGACCCCGCTGCTCGCCGGACATGGCGCCGTAGGCCAGCCCGGTCGGGAGCACGCTCGGGTCGGCACTGCGGAAGGCGTCGGTCAGGATGTCACGCGGCGCGACCGGGTTCACCACCGCGACGGTGCGCTGCGCCGGCTCGAGCGCGCCCAG
Organism: Chloroflexota bacterium; assembly: GCA_042408635.1. Lineage (GTDB taxonomy): Bacteria > Chloroflexota > UBA6077 > FW602-bin22 > JBHOQZ01 > JBHOQZ01. The sequence goes on along the minus strand of JBHOQZ010000021.1, from coordinate 812 downwards.
CAGCGCCCGCGCCATGTCCTCCTCCTCGGGGAGCGTGCGCAGGCCTGCGTGCGGCCCATGGCGCACCTCGGCGGGGTTGGCACCGAAGAAGAGCGGCACCGGGGCGATCAGTTCGCGGTCGACAACGGTGAAGTGCAGGCCGAGGTGGTGGCCGCCCGCGTGCCAGGCCCAGGGGTCGGGACCGCCCGGCTCGCCAAAGACGGCGAAGGCGTAGAGCTCGGGATCGCGCACGAGCATGCCGGTGACGCGGTGCTCGATCCGCTCCGTCTCGCGCAGGATCGGCTCGAGCGCGATGATGCCGTGCGCCTGGCGGGCGCCCCGCGCGCTCAATCCGATCTCGAAGAGGGCGAGTGCCGCTTGCTGTTGCGCGCGCGTCATGTTGATCAGCCGCAGGCCCCGGTGACGCACCGGCGCGCGGTCGGTCGCGAAGCTGTCGGGGCGGTAGTCCCAGACGTAGCGGTCGGGCGAGGCAAATGGGAAGGTCGCCGCGCTCAACTGCTGCGGGGCGAGGGTGTCCAACCAGCGGCGGGCGGCGTCCGCCATGCGGGACGCGGTGATCGGCGCGCGGTGCGCCTCGCTCAAGCTCGACGATGTCACCATCCCACGGCCTCCTCCGGGCTCGACAGCGGGCGCGCTCCGCTCCGCCCCCGCACTATAGCAGGCGCGCGGGGCCCGGTGGAGCCGCGTTCGACAGGCGCCGAGTGTGGCGACGGGGCGGCGAGTTGCACCTGAACTGATCGAGGGCCGGGCCAACCTGGAGAGGAGTACCCGCGCGGCTACGAGGCGGCCGGTTGCGCCGGGGCGGCGACCGG
>JBHOQZ010000017.1:0-6893 GCA_042408635.1 Chloroflexota bacterium | reverse complement strand
GTGGCGGCGGGCGAGTGCCGGCCGCTCCCGCCGCCGCTCTTCGCCCAGCTCGTCATGGCGCCGCTGGTGGCGCACCTGGCGACGCGCGATCTGATCGGCCGCCTGGTGCCGCTGCCGGGCTGGGAGGAGACGATCGAGCTGCTGGCCGAGGCCGCCTGCCGCGCCGTCGCCCCGCCTGCCCCGGTCGACGCCGAACCCGGCGCCGGGCAGCCGGGCGCCGGCCCGAGCCCGTTGCCACCGATCGACCCTGAGGCGTTCGTCGCCGGTGTCGAGCGACTGGTCGAGCAGTTCGTCGGCTCGGCGGAGGCCGGTGCGGCCCCCGACAGAGCCGGAACGGGCGCCGCCAACGCCCTGGGGGACACGAGTGCGCCAGCGGCCGGGCGACGACGCGAGGGAGGTGCCCCGTGACCACGCCGACCGCAGGCGCGCCCGGCGTCGCATCGGGCGATCCCGCCGCGAACCTGGCGCCCACCCCCACGGCCACACCTGGAACCGCCGCCGAGCCCGGAACCGACAGCACCGCCTCCGTGGGAGCGCTGGCGTCCGCCCCCGTCGCGCTGCCCGCGGAGCGGAGCGCCCGTGGGGCTGCCGCTGCGCCGAGGGCGGGCAAGACCGCGCCCAGGCGGCACCCACCCCGGCCGCTGATCGCGCTCGCGCTGCTCGGCGCGCTCGCCGCCGGCCTCTACGCCTGGTATACGGGGCATGGCCAGGCGGCCGACACGGCGCTGCGGGCCTCGGGCACTGTCGAGTCGGAGGAGGTGGTGATCGCACCCGAGACCGCGGGCCGCGTCGTCGGCATCTACGCGCGCGAGGGCGACCGCGTCCAGCGCGGCCAGGTGCTCGTCCAGCTCGACGACTCGCTCCTCCAGCTCCAGTACCGCCAGGCGCCCGCGACCGACCTCCGGCGGCTCGAGCTCGAGCTCGACCGGCTCAAGCTCCGCTCGCCGGTCGACGGCCGGGTCGGGGAGCGCAGCCTGCGCATCGGGGAGGTCGCCCAGCCGGGGCAGACAATCCTGACCGTGATGCCGCTCGACGAGCTCGAGCTCACGCTCTACGTGCTCGAGCGTGACCTCGGGCGCGTCCGGGTCGGCCAGCCGGTGCTCATCACGGCCGACCCCTACCCCGGTGAGCGGTTCACCGGGTGGGTGACCTCGATCGCCAGCCGGGCCGAGTTCACCCCACGCACCGTCCAGACGCCGAAGGACCGCGTCAACCTGGTCTTCGCCGTCAGGGTGCGCCTGCCCAACCCCGACGAGCGCCTCAAACCGGGGCTGCCGGTGGACGCCGTCTTCCTCGACGGCGAGGGGTGACGGGCGATGTGGGGCCGGCTGACGTCGATCGTCCTCAAGGAGTTCATCCAGATCCGGCGCGACCCGCGCACCCTGGCGATGGCCGTCGCGCTGCCGGTCGTGCAGTTGCTCATCTTCGCCTACGCGATCAACACCACCGTCGACCACATCCCGGCGGTCGTCCTCGACGCGAGCCGCGACGCCACCAGCCGCGACTTCGTCCGCGCCTTCTTCAACACCGGCTACTTCGACCCGGCCGGCGAGGCGGACTCGCCCGAGGGCATCCGCCGGGCGATCGACGCCGGCCAGGCCAAGGTCGGCTTCATCGTCCCGCCCGATTTCTCCGCCAACCTGCGCGGGGGACGTCCCACCACGGCGCAGGTCGTCGTCGACGGCTCCGACCCGAACATCGCCCAGACCGCGCTCTTCGCGGCCGGCGCGATCGCCCAGGCGAGGTCGGTCGAGCTGATCCCGGCGGCGGGCGGGCGCCGGGCGACACCCGCGCGCGGCGCGCCCGCCTTCGAGCTGCGGCCGATCGTGCTCTACAACCCGGCGATGGCGAGCGTGGTGTTCATGGTGCCGGGACTGATCGGGCTCATCCTCCAGTTCCAGACGCTCATCCTGACCGCGTTCGCGATCGTGCGCGAGCGCGAGCGCGGCACGCTCGAGCAGCTCATCGTGACGCCGATCCGGCCGTGGGAGCTGATGCTCGGCAAGATCATCCCCTATGTCGTGATCGCCTTCGCGGGCGCCGGCATGGCGCTCGGGGTCGGCCGCTTCTGGTTCGGCGTCGAGATCGCGGGGAGCTTGCTGCTCCTGCTCCTACTCTCGATCGTGTTCCTGCTCAGCTCGCTGGGCATCGGGCTGTTCATCTCGACGATCTCCCGCACCCAGACGCAGGCGATGCAGACGGCGCTGTTCGTGATGCTGCCCAGCATCCTGCTCTCGGGGTTCATGTTCGCCCGCGACGCGATGCCGCCCATCATCTACGCGCTCGGCTACCTCATCCCGCTCACCTACTTCCTCCAAATCCTGCGCGGCATCATGCTCAAGGGTGTCGGGCTGGACGTGCTCTGGCCCCAGGCGCTGCCGCTCGCGCTCTTCGGCCTGGCCGTCTTCACCATCAGCTCACTGCGCTTCACCAAGCGCCTCGACTGAGGGGGACGGGGTGTCCCCTCACCCCAACCCTCTCCCCCAAGGCTGGGGGAGAGGGAGGGACTGGGCAATCCGCGCCGACGCGACATCATCCCCAGCAGTGAGCACCGGGGGAGCCGACACTACCCCCCCAGCATTGGGGGGCAGGGGGGCCAACATGGCAGACTGGGCGATCGAGGTCGAGGGGCTGACGAAGCGGTTCGGCGACGTCACCGCCGTCGACAACCTCAGCTTCACGGTGGCGACGGGCGAGATCTTCGGCTTTCTCGGCGCCAACGGCTCGGGCAAGACGACGACGATCCGCATGCTCTGCGGCATAATCGCGCCCACCGCCGGGCACGGCCGCGTCCTCGGCTACGACATCGCGAGCGAGGGCGAGCAGATCAAGGCCCGAATCGGCTACATGTCGCAGCGGTTCGCGCTCTACGAGGACCTGACGGTGCGCGAGAACCTCGAGTTCTACGCGGGCATCTACGGCGTGAACGGCCGGGCGCGGCGCGAGCGCGTGGCCGAGCTGGTCGACATGGCGGGCCTGCACGGCCGTGAGCGGCAGCTCGCCGGCACCCTCTCGGGCGGCTGGAAGCAGCGCCTCTCCCTCGGCTGCGCCATCGTCCACCGCCCGCCGCTGCTGTTCCTCGACGAGCCGACCGCCGGGGTCGACCCGTTCTCGCGCCGCCGCTTCTGGAACCTCATCTACGGCCTGGCGACCACCGGCGTGACGATCTTCCTAACGACCCACTATCTCGACGAGGCGGAGCACGCCCACCGCGTGGCGATGATGCAGAGCGGCCACCTGATCGCGCTCGACACGCCCGAGGGGCTCAAGCGCCGCGCGCTCCGGGGCACGCTGGTCGAGCTCGAGCCGGCGCCGGGCGACCTGGTGCGCGCCCTCGACGCCCTCCAGACGATGGACGGCGTGCGCGACGTCGCCCTCCACGGCACCGCTATCCACGCCGTGCTGACGCGCGACCGGGAAGCGGGCGGGTACGACGTCCCGCTCACTCCGGCGGCGCTGCGCGAGCGCCTCGCGGCGATCGGGATCGGCGTCGCGCGCCTCGAGCCGATCGCGCCCTCGCTCGAAGACGTCTTCATCGCGCTCGCTGGCGCAGCGGCCGACTGATCCACGCCCGCGCGAGGGCCGGCCTACCCCTTCCAGACGCCCTTTTCCTGGTAGAACTTGATGGCGCCCTTGTGGAAGGGGGCGGGGGAGCCGACGATCGCGGTCTGGAGCGTGAGGTTCTTCGCCTCGGAGTGGATCTGGATGAGCTCCTGCTGCTTCTCGAAGAGGAGCTTGGTGATCTCGTAGGCGAGCTGGTCGCTGAGGCGATCGCTCGAGACGAAGACGTTCGCCACCCCGATCACCGGCACGTCGGCGTCGATCCCATAGGCGCCCTTGGGCACGTTGATCAGGAAGTAGAGGTCCTTGCCGTACTTCTGCTGCATCGCGGGCAGCACGTCGTCGTTGGGCAGGATCTTGATCTTGCGCGCCGTGCTCAGGTCGAGCACGGCGCCGGTGGGCACGCCGCCGCTCCAGAAGAACGCGTCGAGCTTGCCATCCTTCATCGCGTCGCCCGACTGGGCCGGGCTGAGCGCCTGCTTGGTGATGTCGGTCTGCGGGTTGAGGCCCGCCGCCTCGAGCATGCGGAAGGCGATGATCTCGGTGCCGCTGCCGGCCGCCCCGGTCGAGACGTTCTTGCCCTTCAGGTCGGCGATCTTGTTGATCGGCTTGTCGGCGAAGGTGACGACGTGGGTGTAGTTGGTGTAGAGGACCGCGAGGGCGAAGGCGTTGACCTTGCCGGTCTCCTTGAATGGGCCCTCCCCCTTGAGGGCGTCGCTGAGGGTGTCGGCCAGCGTGATCGCCAGGTCCGCCTTGTTGTCCTTGATGAGCTTCATGTTGTCGACGGAGCCGGCGGTCGCCTCGGCGGTCGCCTCGGTGCCCTTGATGTTCTCGCTGATGATCTTGGCGATCCCGCCCCCGTAGGGGTAGTAGACGCCACCGGTGGTGCCCGTCACAATCGAGAGGCGCTGCTTGGCGCCCGCCTGCTGGGCGAGCTGCTGCGGGCTGCACGCGCCGACAGCCGCGGCGGCGAAGCAGGCACCACCGACCAGGCCAGCCAGACGCAGCACCTCCCGCCGGCTCAGCCGGCGTCCAGCGATCGCCCCCTGCTGGTTGTGCAACACCGTGATCCCCCTCCCCTCGCGGACCGTTTCACCCTGTCTTCGGCCGGCGCCCTCTCCGTCACAGACGCACCGGCCCGCCTCCGACGGTCGCCTGCTTCACCCCTCAGTATGACAACCGGGCAACGCCGGTGTCAAATTGCACTTCTGCAACCCACATCGATCGGCACGCGCCCGGCCGGACCGCCCGCACGGGCGTGCCCGGCAGCGCGTTGCGCCGCCGAAACCGCGATCGATCACGGCGCGGTGGGCGGCTGGAGGCGGGCGAGAACGGCGCGCGCCTCGCTCACGATCTCCGCCACGATCTCTCCCGCGCCCTTCACCTCGCGGATGATGCCCGCCACCTGGCCGGCGGGGGCGCTGCCGTTCTCGATGTCGCCCTCGAGCCGCGCCCGGACCGAGGCCGGCCGCCCGACCTCCATGAACTGGTACGGGTAGGGCTTGATCTCGGCCGCGCGCCGCTCCCACTCGGCGGTGAAGTTGTTGCGCAGCAGCCGGCAGGGCTTGCCGCTGTGCGCGTAGCTTACGACCGTGCCTTCCTCGTCCACCGTCGTGATCTTGCGCTTGTAGTTGGCGTGGGCGGTCGCCTCGGCCGAGGCGATGAAGCGCGTGCCCATCCAGACTCCCGTCGCGCCCAGCGCCAGCGCCGCCACCAGCCCGCGCCCGTCGGCGAAGCCCCCCGCCGCCACGACCGGCACGTCGACCGCGTCGACCACCGCCGGCACGAGCACGACGCTGCCGATCCGGCCGGTGTGGCCGCCAGCCTCATGGCCCTGGGCGATCACCGCATCGACCCCCGACTCGACCACCTTCCGCGCCTGGCGGACGTTGCCGACGACGCTCAGCACCGTCATCCCAAGCGCGTGGGCGTCGGGGATGACGCCGAGCGGGTTGCCCAGCCCCGAGATGAGCACGGGCACCCGCTCGTCGAGCACGACGTTGATCTGCCCCTCGATCTCGGCGGTGTAGCGGATCGTCGCGCTGTCTTTCGCGTCGGGCACCTGCGCAAACAGGATGTCGACCCCGAACGGGCGACGCGTGCGCGCCTTGGCAACGCGGATCTCCTCGCGCAGCTCGTCCACGCCGAGCTGCCCCGCCCCGATCACGCCGAGGCCGCCCGCCTCGGAGACCGCCGCCGCGAGCGGTCCGCGCGCGATCAGCCCCATGCCCGCCTGCAGCACCGGGTAGGTGATCCCGAGCAACTCGCACAGCCGCGTGTGCAGCGGATCCGTCAGCGTCTTCACCCTAACCTCTCCTTGCGCCAGACGAAGCGCCCGCTGATCTCAGCGACGCCCCGGCCCGTGGGCTCGGCCGCCACGTAGCCCGCCACCCGCTTCAGCTCCGGGTCGGCGTTCGCCACGGCGCAGCCGAGACCGGCCGCCGCGAAAAGCTCGGCGTCGGCGCGTGAGTCGCCGATCGCGAGCACCGCCTCGCGCGGCGTCCGCAGCTCGGCCAGCAGGCGCGCCAGCGCCTCCCCCTTCGAGACGCCGGCCGCCACCACCTCGAGCACGTGCCGGCTGATCCGCACGGCGCGGGCCCGGCCGCGCAGCTCCGGCGCCGCCGCCAGCTCAGCGGCCAGCGCCCCGAGCACCGGCTCGTCCCCGAACAGCAGTACCGCCAGCAGGGCGTTACCAGCCCCGACGCCACCGCACACCGACCCCGGCTCGGGATCCGCCGGGGTAGCGTTCTCCGGCGACTCGGCCAGCGCCGCGAGCGCCGCCGGTTCGACCGCGGCCGAGCCGAGCAGCCAGCGGTCGAGGGGAACCCCGAGCGCCTCGGACCGGTCGGCGACGACGCGTTCGACGTAGCCGAGGGCGCACGCCTCGACCCGTCCCCGCGCCCGCCGCAGCGCCGCCGCGGCGGCCTCGAGATCGAGCGGGACCGCGGCCACGACCTCGCGGTCCGGGGGTGCGAGCGTGACCGCGCCCGAGTAGGCGATGAGGTGCGCCGGCACGTCCAGGCGTCGGGCGACCGTGGCGGCGGTGCGCGGCGGCAGACCGGTCGCCAGCACGAATCGCACGCCCTGGTCCCAGCACTTCCCGATCAGGTCGACGGCGTCGGGATCGAGGCCGCCGTCCGGTTCGAGGAGGGTGCCGGTGAGGTCGATCGCCACCAGGCGATAGCGTCCCGGCTCGGTCATCTGCTCCGATCACCACGCCGACCCGGCCTCGCCCGCACGCGGCCGGAGCCGCGCCGGGAGCCGCTCGCTGGGTATCATCATAGCGAATGGGGACAGAGCCGGCGGCGCCGCAAGCCCCCCAGGATTGGGGG
>JBHOQZ010000015.1:0-1321 GCA_042408635.1 Chloroflexota bacterium | reverse complement strand
TGTGAGATACTATAGAAAAGTGTGCGCATGCAGTGATGGAGTGCGCCTGGTCCGCGCGCCGGGAGGAGCGAAGAGATGACCACGGAGCCATCGGCGCAGCGCGCGTCCCGCACCGGGACGGCAGAGCCGATCCACCCGCAGACACGCATCGGCCATGTCCACCTCAAGGTTGCCGACCTGGAGCGCGCGGTCGCCTTCTACCGCGATGCCCTCGGCTTCGAGGAGCAGCAGCGCTACGGCAACGAGGCCGCTTTCCTCTCGGCCGGCGGCTACCACCACCACCTCGGGCTCAACACCTGGGAGAGCCGGGGCGGTCCGCCCCCGCCGCCCGGCACGACCGGCCTCTACCACTTCGCGATCCTCTACCCCACGCGGCGCGAGTTGGCGCGGGCGCTGCGCCGCCTAGCCGAGCACGGCGTGCCGATCGACGGCGCCTCGGACCACGGCACGCACGAGGCGATCTACCTGCGCGACCCTGACGGCAACGGCATCGAGATCTGCTGGGACCGCGACCCGCGTGAGTGGCCGCGCGAGGCGGATGGGCGGCTCGAGATGGTCAGCCGCCCGCTCGACGTCGCCGGCCTGCTGCGCGAGTTGGAGTAGCGGGCGACGAGCGCGCGGCTCACGTTCCGCGCTGACCCTGCGAAGCCCCACCCGCTCCGCAGGTGCCCGGATCGGGCTCACGAGCGCGTGCTCAAGCTTCCGGAGGGGGCTTCGCAACCTGGGCCCCGGGGGGTCAGCCACGGGCGACAGCTCTGCCGTCGCGGCCGCCGGTCATCAGCAGGCCCAGCTCCGCGGCGGTCGCCTCGCCAGACGCGACCGTGCTGACGATGCGACCGCCCGCGATCACTGCGATCCGGTCGGCGAGCGAGAGGATCTCGTCCAGCTCGGGCGAGATGAGCAGGATCGCCACGCCCCGGTCGCGCGCCTCGACGATCTTCCGGTGGATGAACTCGATCGAGCCGACGTCGACGCCGCGCGTTGGGTTGGCCGCGATCAGCAGCTTGATCGGCCGTGAGAACTCGCGCGCCGTCACCGTCTTCTGCTGGTTGCCACCCGAGAGCGCGCCGACCGGCGTGCGCGGCGAGGGCGTGCGGATGTCGAAGGCCCGAATGAGCTGCCGGGCGTGCGCGATCACCGCCGCGAAGACGCGCCGGATGCCGCGCGCGTAGGGCGGCCGGCGGAACTCGCTCAGCACCAGGTTGTCCGCCACCGACTGCGAGAGCACCAGTCCGTATTTCTGCCGATCAGCCGGGATGTGGGCGACGCCCGCTTCGATGAAGGCGGCCGGCGGCGCGCCGGTCAGGTCGCGGCCCGCCAG
>JBHOQZ010000009.1:0-1108 GCA_042408635.1 Chloroflexota bacterium | reverse complement strand
GTGGCGGTGTGGTCGGACTGGGTCTGGGTCGAGGCTTGCGTGATGTTCACCTTCTCCTCGGCCACCACCGAGGTGACGTCGCGCAGCAGCCCGGCGCGGTCCCACGCCTCGACGCGGATCGTGACCGGGTAGGTCTGCTGGCCGCGCACGTCCCAGGCCACCTCGATCAGCCGCTCCGGCTCGTCCTCAATCGCAATGTTCTGGCAGTCGGCGCGGTGGACGGTGATGCCCTTGCCGCGGGTGATGTAGCCGACGATCCGGTCGCCGGGCACCGGGGTGCAACAGCGGGCGAGCTTGGTGAGGAGGTCGCCCACGCCGCGCACGCGGATCGTGCTGGGCGCGGCGGCGCTGCCGCTGGTGGGCGAGAGCGGCGGCTGATAGGGTGCCGGCGGCGCAGGGGGCGCCTGGGTGGCCGCGATCTTCGCCGCGATCTGCTGCGAGGTGATCTCGCCCACGCCGATCATCGCCAGGAACTCGTCGAGCTTCTCGTACTTGAAGAGGCGGGCGACCTCTTCGAGCGGCATCTGCCCCATGCCGAGCCGGTCGAGCTCCTTGTCGAGCTGCTCGCGGCCGCGGGCGATGTTCTCCTCGCGCTGCTGGCGCTTGAACCACTGGCGAATCTTCTCGCGCGCGTGGTGGGTGTGGATGTAGCCGAGCGCGGGGTTGAGCCAGTCGCGGCTGGGCCCCTTCGGGTTCTTCGAGGTCAGGATCTCGACGATGTCCCCGTTCTTGAGGGCGGTGTCGAGCGAGACGAGCTTGCCGTTGACCTTGGCGCCGACGCAGCGGTGGCCAACGTCGGTGTGGATGCGATAGGCGAAGTCGAGCGGTGTGGCACCGGCGGGCAGGTCCTTGATCTCGCCCTTGGGGGTGAAGACGTAGACCTGGTCCTTGAAGATATCGGTCTTGAGGCTCTCGACGAACTCTTCGGCGCCGCCGGCGAGGTCTTTCTGCCAGTCCATGAGCTGGCGCAGCCAGGCCAGCTTCTCCTCGTACTGGAGGTTGCGCCGGGCGCCCTCTTTGTAGCGCCAGTGCGCGGCCACGCCGTACTCGGCGGTGCGGTGCACCTCGTAGGTGCGGATCTGGATCTCGAGCGCCTTGCCCTCGGGGC
>JBHOQZ010000006.1:0-1504 GCA_042408635.1 Chloroflexota bacterium | reverse complement strand
GATCTGCGTGACCGAACCGCGATCGTGGGCGTAGGCAACACCGCCTTCGGCGCCCTCTATCGCAACCTCGACCCCGAGCGCAGCCCCTACGAGCTGGCCGCGCAGGCGCTCCAGGCGGCGCTCGACGACGCGGGGCTGCGCAAGGACGACATTGATGGCCTGATCGGCGTCAGGGTCCCCTCCTACGCGCGCCTAGCCGACGTGCTCGGGCTGCGCCACCCCCACCTCATCAACACCTACGAGGGCAGCGGCCGCATGTCGGGGGTCGCGCTCCAGACGGCGATGATGGCGGTGGCGACCGGGCAGGCAAACGTCGTCGCCTGCGTCTACGGCAACAACGGCCGCTCCGTCGGCGCACGCTACGGCGGGGACGTCGCCCGAGACCCCGACTCGACCGCCATCTACGACGCGATGTACGGCATGACCTCGCCCGGCGCCTACGTGGCGATGATGTACCGCCGCTACGCGCATCTCTACAACGTCCCCGACGGCGCGCTCGCGCCGCTGGCGATCAACAACCGCAAGAACGGCGCGCTCAACCCCAACGCCGTGATGCAGAAGCCGATCACCGAGGCGGAGTACATGGCGGCGCGGTTCATCGCTGAGCCGCTGCGCCTCTTCGACTACTGCCTCATCAACGACGGCGGCGTCGCGTTCATCGTCACCTCGGCCGAGCGCGCCCGCGACCTGAAGCAGCCGCCGGTCTACATCACCGCCACCGCCGCCGCCGGCGACCTGACGAACTTCTACACCAGCGACGACTGCTTCTACGCCGCCTGCCGCGACGTGGCCGACCGCGTCTACCGCGCGGCCGGGATCGGCCCGCGCGACGTCGACTGCGCCCAGATCTACGATAACTTCACGCCCACGATCCTCTTCTCGCTCGAGGGCTTCGGCTTCTGCGACCGCGGCGAGGCCTGGCAGTGGGTGAAGGGCGGCCGGATCGAGCTGGGCGGGGAGCTGCCCGTCAACACGAGCGGCGGCCACACCGCCGAGAGCTACATGCAGGGCTGGGCGCTCCACGTCGAGGCGGTGCGCCAGCTCCGCGGGCAGGCCGGCGAGCGGCAGGTGCCCGACTGCGAGATCGTCCAGTACATCTGCGCCTCGCCGATCGTCACCAGCCACATCCTCCGCCGCTAGGGCACGGGGAGAGAGTCGATGAGTGAGTACACCAAGCCGCTGCCGACGCTGACCGAGCGCAACCGGCTCTACTTCGAGGGCGCCCGGCAGGGCGAGCTGCGCGTGCAGCGGTGCTCGGCCTGCGGCCACCACTGGTTCCCGCCCTCTACCCGCTGCCCGCGCTGCCTCTCGACCGAGATCGCCTGGACGCGCGTCAGCGGGCGCGGCCGCGTCTGGTCCTGGATCGTGATGCACCAGCGCTACTTCGCCGGCTTCGCCGACGAGATCCCGTACAACGTCGCGATCATCGAACTGGAGGAGGGGCCCTGGCTGATGAGCCCGGTCGTGGGCGTGCCCAACGATGCGATCCGCTGCGACATGCCGG
>JBHOQZ010001058.1:0-1739 GCA_042408635.1 Chloroflexota bacterium | reverse complement strand
CGCCGGGCCGGCGCCCTGCCCCACTGGCCCCACGCCGCGGCGCGCCCGGCGCCCCGGCGAGCGCCCACCCTCTCGACTCGACGGAGGGACGCCCGGGGTTGTTGCAGCCCCCGCGGGTGGTTGGGGCGCGTCGTTGAACCGGTGCGGGAACGGGGTGGTCCGTATCACAGACGCGGCGGCAGCAGCGCGCGAACCATGCCAAAATAGGCTGTTGGCTCGCGCGCCGGACGCACTGGCGGGATGCGGGCGCGGTTCGCGGTTCGGCGCGCCGCTGGGAGAGGAGAACGAGGGAATGGGCCGTTTTCGCGGTGCGGTGCTCGCCTTGCTGGGCGCTCGGGGTGGTCACCGGGCTCATTCCCACCCAACCCGCGCACGGCCAGCCGACCCACGGCGGGCAGATCGTGAACTCGATTGTCGAGGATGCCAAGCCGCTGCAGCCGCTGCTCAGCCAGGACACCGGCTCCGGTGCGTTCATCAGCTTGCAGTACGCGGCCGGCCTGCTCGTCGACGAGCTCTACCAGCAGGGCGCCTACGTGCCAGGTTGCGCCGAGAACGACCGCAAGCCCTACTACGAGGAGATCCAGCGCCTCCTGGCCGAGGATCAGCCCTACCTCTTCCTCGGGGTGAACGAATCGCTCGGGGGCGTCAACAAGCGGATCGTCGTCAACCAGCCGACCGCGCTGGGCATCGGCTACGAAATCTGGAAGTGGCACGCTCGCTCGTGAGCTGACGAGGTGGGCCATGGCCGGTGAGGGGCCGACCGTGGGCAGCGGGCCGGCCGAGCCGATCGACCGGCTGCGCGCCGACGTCCACCGCCTGGGCGAGCTGGTGGGCGCGGTGCTGCGCGAGCAGGGCGGGGAGGCGCTCTTCGGGGCGGTCGAGCACCTGCGGCAGAGCGCGATCGCCCTCAGGGCCGCCGACCCGCCCGAGCCGGCCGCCGAGGCCGCCCTCATGGCCTGGGTCGAGCAGCAACCCACCGAGCGCCTCCTCCAGCTCGTGCGCTCCTTCGGGGTCTATTTCCACGTCATCAACCTGGCCGAGCAGCACCACCGCATCCGCACGCTGCGCGAGCGCGAGCGGACCAACCCGCCGCTGCACGAATCGATCGAGGCGGCGCTGACGGCGCTGCGGTCGGCCGGGTCGACCGACGCCGAGCCCACGCGCTCGTTGTCCGTCTCGGACGCCGCCGCGGTTGCCCCGGCCGGCCCGGACGCTGCGTCCGATGCAGACGCCGCCGCGGCCGGGGCTTCCGGGGCGACGGCCGGCGGGGTGGCGCGTCGGGAGGCGAGGCCCACGGCGCCGGGGACGCTCACGACCGTGCTGGAGCGGTTGGAGGTTCACCCGGTGTTCACGGCGCACCCCTCCGAGGCGCGGCGGAGCACCCTCCTCCACCACCTGGAGGCCACAGCCGCCCTGATCGAGCGGCTGGGCGACGCCGACCGCACCCCGCGCGAGGTGGCGGCGCTGGAGGAAGAGCTGCGCCGCCGGATCGCGCTGATCTGGCAGACGGCCGAGACCCGCACCGCCCGCCCCACCGTGCTCGACGAGGTGCAGAGCGTGCTCTACCCGCTAGGAGGCACGATCTTCGACGTGGCGCCGCGCGTCCAACGCACCCTCGAAGGGGTGGTCGGGGCGTTCACCGGCTCGGCTGCACCCGCGGGTGCCACGACATCGCCTGCTCACGCGGGTGAGATGGTCCCCGGCAACGACGACCGGCTGGAGAACTCCGCCGGCTTCCC
>JBHOQZ010000212.1:0-3768 GCA_042408635.1 Chloroflexota bacterium | reverse complement strand
AGGTGACGGATCAGGCGGCGCGGACTCGCCGAGGCCGGGCAGGTACCGCCGATGGTGGGTCCGGGTTGGAGGCGGACCGCACGCCGTGGCGCGGCCTGGTCGGCGCCGTGGCAGCCGGGCGCGCCATCTGGCCCTACACCTGGGGACGCCTCTTCCGCGTCTTCGACCTGCCGGTCGACCTGATCTACCGGCTGGGGTGCAGCCGAACGATCGTGCTGGGCGGGGAGCACCTCGCCGAGCTGCCGCCGCGCGTCATCTTCGCTGGCACCCACCACGGCTTCGCGGACGTGCCGCTCATCAGCCACGGCCTGCGCCGAACGCCCGCGCGCCGCTTCGCCCGGCGCTTCGTCGTGGCCGCCGGGGCCGGGGGCGTCGGCTTCGCCTCGGGGCTCTGGTCCACCTATGGCATCTTAGCGCTCGGCCTCTACCCGCTCGAGCGCGGGCCGGGTCGGGAGGCGAGCCTGCGCAACCTGGCGCGCCTCGCCGCGCGGGGCAACGCCGTGCTCATCTTCCCCCAGGGCACCCACTCGACGCCCGAGCGCGAGCTCGCCGGCGACCCCGGTGTCGCCTTCCGGCCGGGCGTGGCGCACCTGGCGCGGGCGCTCGACGCCGTCGTTGTGCCGTTCGGCCTGGCCGGCACCGAGCGGATCGTCCCGCCCGACGCCGACGCCTTCCCCGGCCCGAAGATCGCCGGGATCCCCGTCTCGCTGCAACGGGGCCCGTTCGCCATCGCCTTCGGCGCGCCGCTGCGGCCCGAGCCCGACGAGGTACCGCGCGCCTTCGCCGCCCGACTCCAGGCCGCCAGCTACGCCCTCACCCGCCAGGCGGAGGCGGCCCTGCGGGCCGGCGATTAGCGGACAAGCAGGTAGTTCCAGACCAACGGACGTTGTGGATCCACCCGGCCGCTAGGTGAGTGGCGGGCTCGAGTCGGCGCGAAGGGACGACAGGGCCGGCTGAAGATGGGCGATGTCGCCGCGTACCGGTCACGCCGACTGGGGCACGCCTCTCCTTGCCGCGATTGGTCAGCGTGAAGTAGACGATGTCGCCGCGTACCGACCGCGCCGACTGGGGCAGGCGGGTTAGAGGCCGAGTTGCCGCCGGATGGCGGCAAGCCTGGGGAGCGGCCGCGCCCAGAGCCAGGCGATCGCGAGCTGGAAGCCGGGCAGGACCTGCGAGCGATAGAACCCTGCCGCGTCAACTTCGCGCCGCCGGTAGCGGCCGCGCTCGTCGAGCTGGTAGAAGGCCGCCTCCTCGCGCTCGATGTCGAGCAGCCAGTACTCCGGGATGCCGGCGGCCTCGTACTCGGCGAACTTCTCGCCCCGATCACGCTCCGTGCTGTCTGGAGAGACGATCTCGACGACCAGGTCGGCCGGGCCGTCCAGGTAGGTGCCCTTCAGCCGGTCGGCGTGCTCGTGGCGCAGGTAGGCGATGTCGGGCACGCGGCCGCTCGGGCGCCCCTCCAGTCGCAGCAGCAGGTCGTTGAGGAACACGAGGCCGAGGTCGTGCGCCTCGACGAAGTCGGCGATGAGCCGGAAGAGGAAGCCGACCAGGGCTAGGTGCTCCACGTTCGCCGGTGATATCGGCACGATCGCTCCCGCCACCCACTCGGCCCGGGTATCCTCGTCGATCCAGTCGAGGTACTGCTCGAAGCTGACCGGTGGTGGTGGCGCCGGCCGGCCGCTGCCGTTGTGGATGACCGCTGCTGCCTGCATCGACCCGACTCCGCTGTCTTGCGTGCACACGGCTGCCGGCCGCCCGAGCCCGGTGGAACCATCGGCCGGCGGCTCGCTGCATGATACGCTACGCCGAGATCGGCGGCGCCTGCCGAGAGCTGGGGCGATCGCCCGCCGCCGGAGGCGGGACGTGGTTCGGCGCTCGGCGCGCCGGGAGCCGCGACAATCAGGCCGGGGAGGTGGCGTGGTGGCGCAACGGTTGAAGTTCGGCATCTGCATCGACCAGAACCTGCCGTGGCCCGAGACGGTCGAGCGCTGGACCCGGATCGAGGCGCTCGGCTTCGACAGCCTCTGGAACTGCGACCACTTCATCCAGCCCAGCCGGCCGAACGGCCCCTACTTCGAGGCGTGGACGCAGCTCGCCGCGCTCGCGGTCCACACCCGGCGCATCCGCATCGGTGTGCTTGTCAGCAGCAACACGTTCCGCCACCCGGCGCTGCTCGCCAAGGAGGCCGCCACCGTCGACCACATCTCCGGCGGACGCCTCGAGGTCGGCCTCGGTGCCGGCTGGTACGAGCCCGAGCACGAGAAGTTCGGCCTCGACTTCCCGCCGCCGGGCGAGCTCGTCGGCCGCTTCCGCGAGGCGGTCGAGATCGTCGACCGGCTGCTCCGCCAGGAGATCACCACGTTCGAGGGCCGGTACTACCGGCTGAGGGAGGCGCCGTTCCGGCCGCCGCCCGTCCAGCGGCCCCGGCCGCCGCTCATGTTGGGCGGCCACGGCCCCCGCATGCTGCGCATCGCGGCCGAGTACGCCGACGCCTGGAACTCGTTCGGCTCGCCCGAGGAGATCGGCCGCCGCAACGCCATCATCGACGAGCACTGCGCCGCGATCGGCCGCGACCCGGCCACGATCTCGCGCTCGATCTACGGCTGGGCGGCCCGCCTGCCCGACGATCCCTGGGCTTCGCCCGACGCCTTCCTCAACGTCGTCGGCCGCTACCGCGAGGTCGGCATCAACGAGTTCATCATCGACGCGCCGGGCGAGGCGCAGTGGGCGGTGATGGAGCGCGTCGCCGCCGACGTCATCCCCGCCCTGCGCCGCGACGCCGCCCGCTGACGCGCCCGCCGCCGTGCACCGCCCATTGGGAGAGCGAGCGATGAGACCTGTTGCCCGCTCCAGCGTCGCCGACCTCGAAGCGCTGCCGTCGACGAGACCGCCCGCTACGAGCTCATTGCCGGAGAGCTGTACGTGTCGACCGCCTCCGCCTGGCAGCATCAGGAGATCTGCGGCCGCCTCTATCGCCTGCTCGCGGCCTGGAGTGAGCCTGTGCCGGCCGCCGTACCGCTTCCGGCCGGGTCGCGCTCCACGCGTCGGCTCGGCCGCGCGCTCATCAGCCCCGGCATCGTCTTCGGCCCCAACGACGCTGCCAGCCCGGACGTCGTTTGGATCAGTGCCCATCGCGAGGCCGAGGTGCTCGATCCCGACGGGCGGCTGCGGGCAACGCCGGACCTCGTCGTGGAGGTGCTCTCTCCCGGCCCGGACAACGAGCGACGCGACCGCGAGCTCAAGCGCCCGCTCTACGGCCGCTACGGCGTCCACGAGTACTGGATCGTGGATCGGCAGGCCCGCGCCGTCGAGGTCTACCGTCCCGACGGCACGGATCTGCGACACGTCCACACGCTCGCGGCTGAGCAGCGCCTGACCTCGCCGCTCCTCCCCGGCTTCACCTGCCGCGTTGCCGAGTTGTTCGATCCGTGACGTGCTCGGCGGAAGCGATCTGATCTTGGACGATCAGGCCTGATCTTAGGGCACGATTGGGGTGCGGCGCCGACCCGCCTGCGGGGCGGGCAGATCCCGACATGGAGAGGAGGGTGTGATGGGCGGCTGTGACGGGCGGGTGGCGGTGGTGACGGGCGGCGGCCGGGGCATCGGCCGGGCGACGGCGCTGGCGCTCGGCCGCGCCGGGGCGGCGGTGGCGGTGCTCGACCTCGATCTCGACGCTGCCGAGGTAACCGCGCGCGAGCTCGGCAACTGCGATCGGCCGGCGCTGGCGCTGCGCGCCGATGTGACCGACCGCGCCTCGGTCGAGGGGGC
>JBHOQZ010001049.1:0-7382 GCA_042408635.1 Chloroflexota bacterium | reverse complement strand
TGGAAGGACATGGCGCAGTACACCTACGGCGTCGTGCTCGGCGGCGGCATCCACGAGTTCGACCTGCTGCGCTGGTATGCGGGCGACGAGGCGGCGGAGGTCTATGCGCAGGCGCAGATCGCCGATCCGCTGCGCGAGGTGCCTGACGCCGTGGCGTTCACAATCCGCTTCCGCAACGGCGTCATCGGCGCCTGCGACCTCTACATCAACTGCCCACGCCACTACCCGTTCTACCACCAGCTCGAGATTTTCGGCGATCAGGGCCTGGTGCGGGCGATGGACCCGGAGATGGAGACGCTGCGCGTCTACCGCGAGGGCGGCATGACCTTCCCGGTCGCCTACAGCACGCTCCTGCACATCGACGACGCCTATCTGGCCGAGCACCGCCTGTTCTACGAGGCGCTGCGCTCGGGCGCGCCGGTGCCGCTCGACCCATGGCACGCCCGGGCCGCCCTCGAGCTCGGGCTGGCGGCGCGCGATTCCTGCCTGAGCGGCGAGCCGGTGAAGCTGCCTCTGACACCGGTCGCGCCCGCGGCTACCCCGGCACGGGGAGGCGCGGCATGAGCCAGTTGAGGCTGGCCGTGGTTGGCAGCGGCGATCCCTTGGGAGACCGCATCGCCGAGGCGGCGCGGGCCGCACCCGACGTCGACATCGTCGCCGGGGGCGGCGCGGCCGAAGCCGACGCAATTCTGATCGCGGCGGCGGGGCGGGTCGAGCTGGCGGCCGAGGCGGCGGCGCGGGGACGGCCCGTGCTCATCCCGGCGCCGCTGACCCATGACTGGAACACCTGGCAGCGCTTTGCCCGTGGGCAGGCCGACCGGCTGGGCGACATCCTCGCCTTCAACGAGCTGCGCGGCTATGCCGCGCTTGCCTCAGCGCGCGAGACGGCCGTCACCGAGGCGGCCGGGCCGCTGATCTCGATATACGTCGCCCTGCGCGGCCGCGCTGACACGGCGGTCGACCTCGATGCGCTGCTGTTCGATGCCCTGGACTACGTGCACTGGTGCGCCGGCGCGTCGCCGGGCCGGGTCTGGGCGACCGAGCGCTGGCAGCCCGACGCCGCGGTCGTCCACCTGACCTTCGACGGCAACTGCAAGGCGACGGTCGAGGTCGCGAAGACGCTGCCGGCGAGCTTTCCGCAGCGGCGGGAGATCGAGGTTGAGCTGATATGCCGCGACGCGGTGCTGCGCGCCACCCCGCTCGACCAGGCAGTGACGATCTACCGGCCAGGCGGGATCGAGGCGCGGCCGTGGCTGCCCGACCCGGCCGAGACGGCGCTCGCCGAGCTGCGACGGGCTGTTGCCGGCGACCGATCGGGCATGCGTACGGTCGCGGACGATGCCGCGCCGCTGGCCGCCCGCGAGGCGGTCCACCGCTCGATTCGGCAGCGGCAGGCCGTTGCGCTGAGCCCGGCCGAGGTTGCAGCCGAGCGTGCTTGAGCGAGCGGGCGCGCGCGTGGCGCCGCTCCGACCGCTCGGGGCGGATGAGGCGCATGGCGGAAGTTGCCGGGCGTGAGCAACGGCGTGGATAGGGAGGGATGCGGTATGCGGCGGAACGGGCTGCGCGTGGTCAAGGATTCGCTGGAGACGGCGGGCGGGATCGTCGTCGCCGAGGTGCCCCAGGCGGCCGAGGCGGGCGCGCGGATGTTCGAGCGCGGGGGCAACGCCGTCGACGCGGCGGTCGCCGCCGCCTTCGCGGCGGGGGTCGCCGAGCCGTTCATGAGCGGGATCGGCGGCGGCGGCTACATGGTGGTGCGCCCGGCCGCCACCGGCCGGGCCGAGGTGATCGAGTTCATCATGCGCGTGCCCAGCGGCGCCACGCCGGAGCAGTACCCGCTCGACCCGGCCGGCGGCGTGGCGGGCATGTTCGGCTGGCCGGCCGTGGTCGGGCGCGCCAACGTGATGGGCTACCGGGCGCCGGCCGTGCCGGGCGCGGTGGCGGGTCTGGCGCTCGCGCTCGAGCGGCACGGGCGCCTCTCGCTGGCCGAGACGCTCGAGCCGGCCATCGAGCTGGCCGAGGCGGGCGTCGAAACCGATTGGTACCTCGCGCTCAACATCGCGGCCGCCATGGACGAGCTGCGCCAGCACCCCTACACCGCCTCGATCCTCATGCCGCACGATCGGCCGCCCCGCCCGCTCGTGCGCTACTACGATCCGGCCGAGCGGCTGGTCCAGGCGGACCTAGCCCGCACGCTGAGGCGCATCGCCGCCCACGGGCCGGCCGAGTTTTACGAGGGCGAGACGGCGCGCCTGATCGACGCTGACATGCGCGCCAACGGCGGCTTCATCACCGCGCAGGATCTGGCCGCCTACCGGCCGCGCGTCTACGAGCAGGCGCTCCACGGCACCTTCCGTGACTACGACCTCTGGGGCGCGCCCTACGCCTGCGCCTGCTCGACCGTGATCGAGATGCTCAACATCCTCGAGCAGTTCGACCTGGCCGCGCTCGGCTGGGGCACCGCCGAGGCGCTCCACCTCGTCGCCGAGGCGCAGCGCCTGTCCTTCGCCGACCGCTTCGCCTACATGGCCGACCCGGAGTTTGCCGACGTGCCCTGGGACGGCATCGTCTCGAAGGACTACGCCGCCCAGCGCGCGGCGCGCATTGACCCGGCGCGCACCGCCAACGCTGCCGAGCCGGGCGAGCCCGGCCGCTTCCAGCCGGTCACGGGCGGGGTCGCCCGGCACGACGCGAGCTGCACGACGCATATCTCGGTGATCGACCGCGACCGCACCATGGTGTCGCTCACGAACACCCTGGGCGAGCTGTTCGGCGCCCGCGTCACCATCCATGGCACCGGCGTGCTCCTCAACGACGGCATGGTCTGGTTCGACCCGCGGCCGGGGCGGCCGAACTCGATCGCGCCGGGCAAGCGCCCGCTCTGCAACATGGCGCCCTTCCTCGTCACCCGGGAGGGGCGCCCGGTGCTCGCCATCGGTGCCCCGGGGGCGCGGCGCGTCATCACCGGCGTCATGCAGGGCATCCACAACGTGCTCGAGCACGGCCTGCCGGTGCAGGCGGCGGTCGAGCGGCCGCGCGTCCACTGCGAGACCGACACGACGTTCGTCGATACGCGCTTCCCGGCCGCGGTGCTGGCCCGGCTCGAGGCGATGGGGCACCGCCTCTGGCGAATCGAGGAGACCTTCGCGGCGTCGAACTTCGCCCGGCCGGTGGGCGTCCAGGTCGACGAGGCGAACCGCCTCCACAGCGGCGTGCACCTTTTCCAGCCGGCTACCGCCTGCGCCGTCGACTGACCGGGCGCACTCTCTGCGACGGGCCGGCAGCTCGGGCCGGCCCGTCGCGGGGGTGGAACTGCCCGCCGTTCGGGGCCCACGTCCAGCGCGCTGCCGACGCGGGCTCGGTCGTGTTAGCCCCGGCGGCGGGGTATGATGGGGGCAGGAGCGTTGCACGGATGATCTGCCCCGACTGCCGCACCCCGAACCCCGACCACGCCCGCTTCTGCCTCAACTGCGGTGTCGCCCTGGTCAACCGGTGCGCCAACTGCGGCGCCGAGCTGCCGGCCGGCGCGCGGTTCTGCACCGGCTGCGGGGAGCCGGTCGGCGGCGCCACCCAGGTCGAGGCGGCTCGGCATAGCCGCCTGGCTGCGGCCGCGCCCGCGCCGCTCGCGCAGAAGATGCAGGCGCCGCGGCTGACCGGCGAGCGCAAGGTCGTCACGGCGCTGTTCGCCGACGTCGTCGGCTCGACCGCGCTGGCCGAGCGGCTCGACCCGGAAGACTGGACGGCGCTGATGAACGGCGCGTTCGACCGGCTCGCCACCGCCGTCTACCGCTACGAGGGGACGATCGCCCGGCTGCTGGGTGACGCGCTGCTCGCCTTCTTCGGGGCGCCTGTCACCCACGAGGACGACCCGGTCCGGTCCGTGCGCGCCGCGCTCGACATGATCGAGGCGGCGCGCAGCTACGCGGCCGACCTGGAGCGCGAGCAGGGACTCGCCTTCGCGATCCGAGTCGGCCTCAACACAGGCCCCGTGTTCGTCGGCCCGGTCGGCAGCGACCTGAAGTATGAGTACACCGCGCTCGGCGACGCGGTCAACCTCGCCTCGCGGCTCCAATCGGCCGCACGGCCGATGACCGTCCTCATCTCGGAGCACACCCATCGCTTCGTCGCGCCGTTCTTCGACTGCGCCGACCTCGGCCCGCTCGAGGTGAGGGGCAAGGCCGAGCCGGTCCGGGTCTACGAGGTGCGCGGGGTGAGGGCCGCGCCGGGGCGCGCCCGACCGCGCGAACCGGCTCGAAACGGCGCTGCACCGCCTCGATCCCGAGGGGACAGTCGAGCAGCACCTCCTGCGCAACTTCCGCAAGTACCCGCGGCGCGACGCGGTGCCCGACGACTCGGTCTGGAACTGGCTCGCGCTGGCCCAGCACTACGGCCTGCCGACGCGCCTGCTCGACGCCACCTATTCGCCGCTCGTAGCGCTTCACTTCGCCACCGACGATCCGGCCCGGTTCGACGTCGACGGCGCGATCGGGTGCATCGACTACTCGTCGACCAAGGCGTTCCTGCCCGACCCGCTGCGCGCGATCCTCTGCGCCGAGGGGGCCGACGTCTTCACCACCGAGCTGCTGGCCGAGGCAGTCGATACGCTAGCGGCGTTCGATGCCCTGGCGCCCGAGCCCATCCCGGTCTTCTTCGAGCCCCCGTCGCTCGACGAGCGCATCGTGGGCCAGTTCGCGCTGTTCGCGCTCATGGCGACCCCGCGCGGCCAGCTCGCCGACTGGATCGAGGCCCAACCCGGGCCTCCACCGGCTCGTGGTCCTCCCGGCTGCCGTGAAGTGGGAAGTGCGCGACAAGCTCGACCAGGCCAACATCAGCGAGCGCATGCTCTTTCCCGGCCTCGACGGTCTGAGCCGCTGGCTCAGGCGCTACCACGCGCCACGCCTCCGCGACCGCCAGTAGTCGCGCCTCTCCCCACGTCCGCCGTGCTTTTCGCGCCGGCCCATGGAGGTTGCGGAATGGGTGCGAACATTCCCGTCGGCGGGCTGTGGGCCGCCGACCGAGAAGCCGGGTTACTTCCGCAGCGTCCGCGGGTCGGTTGGCTAGGCATTCGGCTAGTCGAGCGGGTCTGCGTCGGCCGGGGGGCGGGGTCAGGCGCCGGGGGCGCAGACCGCACCGCTGCCGTGATGCTCGGAGCCGCAGGCGCAGCCGTGGTCGGCGTGGCCATGTGGTGCGCCCGTGGCCGAGATGCGGAACAGCCGCATGCCGTTGAGCGTCACAAGGAGCGATGTGCCCACGTCCGCCAGCACCGCCGGCCACAGGCCGACGAAGCCGAGCGCCCCCAGCCCGAGGAACACCGCCTTCACCGCCAGCGCCAGCGCGACGTTCTGGCGTACGATCGCCAGTGCCTGGCGCGCGATCCGCACCGCCACCGGCAGCCGCCGCAGATCGTCGCCCATCAGCGCCACGCTGGCGGTTTCGAGCGCCACATCGGTGCCGGCCGCGCCCATGGCGATGCCGACCGTCGCCTTCGCCAGCGCCGGCGCATCGTTCACGCCGTCGCCGACCATCGCCACCGCGCCGGTGGTACGCTCCAGGTCGGCCACGGCGCGCACCTTCGCCTCCGGCAGTAGCTCGGCCTCCCAGCGACCGACCCCGACCGCGCGGGCGACGGCGGCCGCCGTCAGCGCGTGGTCGCCGGTCAACATCACGGTGTCGCGCACGCCCAGCGCCCCCAGGTCACGCAGCGCCGCCGCCGCCTCGGGGCGCGGACGATCCGCCACCGCGATCAGCCCGGCCACCTCCCGGTCGCTGCCGACGAGGAGCACGGTCTTGCCCTCGCCGCGCCAACGCTCGATCTGCGGCGCAGCCGACGCGAGGTCGATACCGGCCTCGGCGAAGAGCGCCGGGCTGCCGGCGAGATAGACCTGCCCGTCGAAGCGCGCCCGCACGCCGCGCCCGGCCAGCGCCTCGAACTCCGCCACCGCCGACGGCAGCAGGTGGGCCTCGCTGGCGTCGTGCGGGTAGAGGTGGCGGTGATCGGCGTCGTGGTGGTGGTCGCTCGGCCCGGCCTCTGCCGCGGCGCGAGCCCGCAGGACCGCACCCGCGACCGGGTGCTCGGAGCGGGCCTCGATCGCGGCCGCCAGCGCCAGTACCTCCGCCGCCTCGTAGCCGTGAAGGGCGACGACGTCGGTCACCTCGGGCCGGCCGAGCGTGAGCGTGCCCGTCTTGTCGAAGGCGAAGGCGCGGGCGCGCGCCAGGGCCTCGAGTGCGGCGCCGCCCTTGATCAGCACGCCCGCGCGGGTCGCCGCGCCGAGCGCCGAGACCAGCGCGACCGGCGTTGAGATCACGAGAGCGCACGGGCAGGCGATCACCAGCAGCACCAGTGCCCGGTACACCCACTCCTGCGCCGGCTGGCCGAAGAGGAGCGGCGGCACGGCCGCGACCAGCGCCGCGCCGAGCATCACCAGCGGCGTGTAGATGGCGGCGAAGCGGTCGATGAACTGTTGGGCCGGAGCACGACTCGCCTGCGCCGCCTCGACGAGGTGGATGACGCGCGCGAGCGTGGTGTCCTCGCCGCCGCGCGTCACCTCGACGTCGAGCGCACCCTGCCCGTTGATCGTGCCGGCGAAGACCTCGTCGCCGGCGGCCTTCGCTACCGGGACGCTCTCGCCCGTGATCGGTGCCTGATCGACCCAGGAGCGTCCGTCGCGCACGCGTCCGTCGGCCGGCAGCCGTTCACCGGGACGCACGCGCACCAGATCCCCCGGCCGCAGCGCCGAGGCCGCGATCCGCTGCTCGCCCTGGGCCGTGAGCAACGTCGCCTCCGGCGGCGTGAGCGACATCAGCGCCCTGATCGCGCCGCGCGTGCGCTCGAAGGTGTGCGCCTGGAGAGCATTGCCGAGCGCGAACAGCACCAGCACCGTCGCGCCCTCCGCCCAGTCGCCGAGCGCCAGCGCGCCTAGCATCGCCACCGTCATCAGCACGTTCATGTCCGCGCGCCGCACTCGTAGCGCGAGCAGCGCCGCCCGCGCCACCGGCGGCAGACCGATGACGAGCGCGAGCGCGAAGGCGGCCCGGGCCGGCCAGAGGAGGTCGAAGCCGTATTCGAGCGCGTAGCCCAGCAGGAGGAGCAGCGCCCCCGCGCCGGCTACCATCAGCCGCGAGGGCGGCCACCAGCGCCGCTCGTCGGCAGAGGGGACGCTGTCGAGCGCCACGGCGCGCAGTCCGGCCGCGGCCGCCGTGCGCTCGATCCCACCGGCCACCGACGTCTCTGCACCGCTCGCCGGCGAGACCAGCAGCGTGCCGCCGGCCAGGTCCACGCGCACGGCCTCGACCCCGGGCAACGCCGCGACGGCCCGCTCGAAGCTCGCCGCGCAGTCGGGACAGTCGAGCCCCTCCAGGCGGTAGCGCAGCGGCCGGTCCGAGTC
>JBHOQZ010001047.1:0-2678 GCA_042408635.1 Chloroflexota bacterium | reverse complement strand
TGGAAGGCGTGGTTGAGCACGCCGTAGCGGCTGCCGGGGCCGCCGTGGTAGCCGATCAAGAGGCAGGCGGCGAACGAATCGTCCAGCCCCTCGGCCATGAACAGCGGCTTGAAGCGGCCCTGGATCAGCCGCGCCCTGGGGTGCAGCTCGGTCGGCACGAGGTTGCGCATCTGGCCGTGGCTGTCGTTGACCACGATCTCGGTCGCGCCAGCCTCGAGCGCGCCCGCGATCGCGGCGTTGACCTCGGCCGTCATCAGCCGCCGGCCGTACTCGTATTCGGCGCCCCCCGACTCGACGTTGCCCTGCGTGCACTCGATGATCCCCCCGCCACCCCTTCGATGTCCGCCGAGATATAGATCCGCATCGCTCGCCTCTCCTCCCGCCCGCCGGCCGGTCTCGCCGCCGCCCGCGTGGCCCGGCCCTGACCTGCGTGACGCACCGCGCCGCGAGGGGCGGACGGTCGACAGACGACGGCGGCCCGACCGGCCAGCGGGCGGCGAGGTGGTAGGGCGGCCCCGGTGACACCCCGCCGCCGTCATCGTCGACAGCGTCGGCTACTTCCGCTGAGGCCGGAGGCCCAGCCGGCCCTGTCCCCGTGCGCTTGTTCGCCGCTCAATTTGTTACACAAGAGACACGGAAAAGTGCGCCAAGAAGACGCTGTTTGTGCTAGAATTGACAGGTAGTGTGCGGGCGGGCCTGGCGGGAGGTCGAGCGATGCCGGAGGAGGGGACGCGCCACGCGGTGCCGGGCGAGGACGAGGGCGAGCGGCGCGCCGACGAGGCAGCCTGGCGCGATGCCCGCTTCCTCGACTCGATCATCGAGAACATCCCCGACATGATCTTCGTCAAGGACGCCGAGGAGCTGCGGTTCGTGCGCTTCAACCGCGCCGGCGAGGAGCTGCTGGGCTACCCGCGCGAGGTCCTGATCGGCAGGAACGACTTCGATTTCTTCCCGCGCGAGGAGGCGGAGTTCTTCACCTCGAAGGACCGCGAGGTCCTGCGCGCCGGCCGGCTCGTGGACATCCCGGAGGAGCCGATCCAGACCCGCCACCGCGGCGAGCGCACCCTCCACACCAAGAAGATCCCGATCCTCGACGACACCGGCCGCCCGCGCTACCTGCTCGGCATCTCCGAGGACATCACCGAGCGCAAACGCGCCGAGGCGGCGCTGATCCGCGCGCGGCGCGAGGCGGAGGCGCTCGCCTCCATCGCCCGCGACCTCGCCACCGCCTTTCGCTGCGACGATCTGCTCGAGCGGATCGCCGACCATGCGCGCACCCTCACCGGCAGCGACATCGGTTTCATCGCGGTGCGGTCGGCGCCCGACCAGCCGTTCGCGGTCGTGGCCACGGCCGGAGCGCGCAGCCGGCTCCTGCTCGGCCTCGAGGTGTCGCTCGAGGCGAGCCTGGGCGGGCAGGCGCTGGCGAGCGGGTGCCCTGCCACCACCGACGACTACCTCACCGATCCCTCGCTCCACGGGCGCATGGCCTCGGTGGTCGAGGCCGAGGGCATCGTGGCGATGGCGGTGATCCCCGTCTCGGTCGGGCAGGAGCCGGTGGCGCTGCTCTACGTCGCCCAGCGCTCGGCGCGCAGCTATGCCCCGGCCGACCTCGACCTGCTCTCGCGCCTGGCCGACCACGCGGCCGTGGCGCTGCACAACGCCCAGCTCCACCGCAGCCTCGACGCGCGCCTCGAACGGCTCCAGACGCTCACCCGGCTCAACCAGCTCGTCTCCGGCTCGCTCGACCTCGACACCGTGCTGGCGGCGATCGCGACCGCCGCCGCCGCCCTGTTCCGCGGCGTGGTCGCCTCCTTCTGGCTTGCCGACGCCGATCGGTCCGCGCTCGAGCTGCGCGCCGTCTCCCCCGAGCCGCTCAGGCAAGAGTACCTGCGCACGCGCCTCGCTTTCGGCGAGGGCGCCGTCGGCTGGGTTGCCGCGCGTCAGCAGCCGCTCACGGTCGAGGAGATCGCGCACGACAGCCGCTTCGTGGGCGCCGATTGGATGCGGCGCTTCGGGCTGCGCGCCTTCCATGCCCTGCCGATCGTGCTCGAGGGCGACTTGTTGGCGGTGCTGACGCTGATGGGGCGCCACCCCTTCCGCTTCGACGAGGTCGACGGCCGCCTGCTCGACAGCTTCGTCGCGCAGGCGGCCGTCGCGATCCGCAACGCGGCACGTTACCAGGCGATCGAGCGCGCCCGGGCCGAGACGCGCGCCATCCTCGACGCGGCCGGGGAGGGCATGGTCCTGATCGCGCCGGACGGCTCCGTCGCCACGCTCAACCGCGCCGCCGCCGAGGGGTTCGGGCTCGAGCCGGCGGCGGTCGTCGGCCGCCACGTCAGCGCGCTGCGCCCCCAGATCGAGCGGATCTTCGGGGACGCCGCACCCACCACCGAGGCACTGCTCGCCATGGTCCGCGACCACCGCAATCGCCAGTTCAGGCAGGTTGTGACCCAGCAAGCGCCGACCCGGCGCGAGCTCGAGCTGTTCTCGACGCCGGTGCGCGACGCGGCCGGGCTCCTGCTCGGCCGTCTCTTCGTCTTCCGCGACGTCACGCGCGAGCGCGAGGTCGACCGGATGAAGACCGAGTTCGTCTCCCTCGTCTCGCACGAGCTGCGCACGCCGCTCACCTCGATCAAGGGCTACGTCGACCTGCTGGTCGAGGGTGAGGTGGGGCAGAT
>JBHOQZ010001045.1:0-1676 GCA_042408635.1 Chloroflexota bacterium | reverse complement strand
TCGGTGATGAAGTCGGCCAGCACCGCCTGCTCGAGGCCGGGCGGGTGCCGATCGGCAAGCGCGCGCGCGGCGGCGAAGGCGTCGACCAGGTCGGGCGGCACAACCATGTAGCCCAGGCGCAGGCCGGGGAAAAGCACCTTGCTGAAGGTGCCGAGATAGATCACCCGCCGGGCCGTGTCGAGGCCCTGGAGCGAGGCGAGCGGCCGCCCGACGTAGCGGTACTCGCTGTCGTAGTCGTCCTCCAGGATCCAGGCGCCGGTCGCGGCCGCCCACTCGAGCAGTGCCAGCCGCCGCGCCAGGCTCAGCGTCGCCCCGAGCGGATACTGGTGCGAGGGGGTGACGTAGACGACGCGCGCCGCCGGCGCCCGCCGCTGCCCCTCGGCCACGTCGATCCCCTCGGCGTCGACTGGCACCGGCACGAGCACCGCCCCGGCTGCTTGCAGCGCGCCGCGCGCGCCCACGTAGCCCGGATCCTCCACCCAGGCCGGCTCGCCCGGATCGAGCAGCAGCCGGGCAGCGAGGTCGAGCCCCTGCTGTGAGCCCGAGACCACGATCACCTGCTCGGGCGTGCTGCGCACGGCGCGCGCCGAGCCGAGGTGGGCCGCGATCGCCGCCCGCAGCGGCGCATAGCCCGCCGGATCGCCGTAGCCCAGCAGCTCGTTCGGCGGCCGGCGCAGCCGCCGCACGGCCAGCCGCGCCCACGTCTCGAACGGGAAGGCGTCGAACGCCGGGATGCCGGGGCGGAACGGCCGCGGCGGCCCCGGGAGCGAGGCCGTCACCGGGATCGCTGCCAGGCGCCGGCCGCGGTCCGAGAGCCGCCGGGCGACCGACCCCACGCTCCCCTCCGCCCGTGCCCATCGCCCGGCCATGCCCGCTCCCTCGGCCGCGCCGTCGGCGTCGATGGTGGCGGCGCGCGCCTGCAGCGCCTCCTCCGGCAGCGTGCGCGCCACAAACGAGCCGGCGCCGATCCGCCCCTCGAGGTAGCCCTCGGCGTGGAGCTGCTCAAACGCGGTCAGGACGGTGTTGCGGGAGACGCCGAGCTCCTGCGCCAGCGTGCGCGTGGCCGGCAGGCGCGCGCCGGCGGCCAGCCGCCCGCTCAGGATCGCCGCGCGCAGCCCGTCGTACACCTGGCGGTAGAGCGGGGTGGCCCGGCTCGGGTCGAGCGGGATCGGCATCGAGGGGACGGTCGAGGTGCGCTTCGGCATCGCATACCCCTGATTGGCCCGGCAACACGGGCAAATATGGCTCTTGTCGCAGGGCCATTCTACCCTAATCATACGCTTGATCACGAGCCAGGAGGCACCCAGCCATGGTACGCGCTGCACGCTACCTCGATCGCCCGCTCGACCAGGTGCGCCGGCGGGACCGCGCGCTGACCGAGCCCGAGTGGCAGGATCGCTTCCTCGCCACGGCGCCGCTCGGTCACCTCGCCCTTTGCTGGGAGGGCCAGCCGCTCATCCACAGCAACATCTTCTGGTACGATGCCGGCCTTATCTACGTCCACACCGCCGCCGTCGGCAAGCTGCGGGCGGTGCTCGAACACCGCGAGGGGGGGCTGCCGGCCTGCTTCACGGTCACCGAGTACGGGCGCATCCTGCCGGCCGGCACGCCGCTCGACTTCAGCACCGAGTACGCCAGCGTCATCGCCTACGGCCCGCTGCGGCTGGTCACCGACC
>JBHOQZ010001043.1:0-3831 GCA_042408635.1 Chloroflexota bacterium | reverse complement strand
CTGGCTGCCGCCGCGCCGCCTCTGGGCGCACGTGCTGCCCGACCCCGCCTCCGACGCCGCGCCCGGCGCCGGTACACGCGTGCTGCTCCGCGGCCTCGCGCCGGAGCGGGCCGAGTTCGCGGGCGAGTTCGAGCGCCTGGTGGCCGAGCTGCGCCAGCGCCTGCACGCCCCGCCCGACCCCGACACCTCGCCCGGCACACCGATCGACGCCCGTCAAGCGGAGGACGCGGGTACCCGCCGCCCGGCCGAGCCCGCGGCCGCCGCGCTCGACTGATCGCGGCGCTGCGTCCCCGAAGCCACGCTTCGCACCGATCACGCTGGCAACTTCCATGATGACCGGGCCGTTCAGGCGGCTGCCGAGCGGCTGGTACCCTTACGGCTGGCTGGAGGGAGAGTGAGCGCCATGGATGCCGCGCCCGAGGGGGCGCGCCGCGGTCGGCGTGTCGTGGTCGTGGGGAGCACCGGCTCGGGCAAGACGACGTTTGCCCGCCGCCTGGCCGCGCGCCTCGGCCTGCCGCACATCGAGCTGGACGCGCTCCACTGGGACCCCAACTGGACGCCGGTGCCGCCCGAGCGGTTCCGCGAGCGCGTGGCCGGGGCGATCGGTCTGGAGGGCTGGGTCGTCGACGGCAACTACAGCGCCGCGCGCGCCCTGATCTGGGCTCGGGCCGACACGCTCGTCTGGCTCGACTATCGCCTGCCGCTCGTCTTGCTGCGGCTGTTCCGCCGCGAGGTCGCGCGCATCGCCACCCGCCAGGAGCTCTGGAGCGGCAACCGGACTAGCTTCCGCGTGCAGTTCCTCAGCGACAAGTCGCTCTTCCTCTGGGCGCTGCGCACCTGGCCGCGCTATCGGCGCGAGTATCCCGAGCTGCTGCGCCGGCCCGAGCACGCCCACCTCGTCGTCCACCGCTTCCGCTCGCCGCGCGCGGCCGAGCGGTGGCTGCGCGCGATCGTCCCCGCCCGGACGCCGCTCGACGATCCGCGCCGGCGCCAGCCCTCGGCCGGCTGCCGCGGGTAGGCGAACCGCTGGCCGTCGGCGCGCCGGCGAGCTGCCGGTTGAGCATTTACGTCCAGCGGAACCAGCGCACGGCCGCCGTCCCCAGGACGAGCGTCCAGGCCGCGAGCACGGTGAGGTCGAGG
The DNA here is from genome assembly GCA_042408635.1 of Chloroflexota bacterium. Taxonomy (GTDB): domain Bacteria; phylum Chloroflexota; class UBA6077; order FW602-bin22; family JBHOQZ01; genus JBHOQZ01. The sequence goes on along the minus strand of JBHOQZ010001043.1, from coordinate 2,691 downwards.
CCGAGCGGGAACGCTGCCCCCACGCCGCCCAGCGCGAGCTGGCGCATGGCGTCGGCCAGGTAGGTCAGCGGCAGCACCAGGACGAGCGGCTGGAGGAACGCCGGCAGCCCTGTGACTGGCACGAAGATGCCCGACAGGAAGATCATCGGCATGCTCACGAGCTGGGTCCAACCGTGTGCGGCCGGTGAGGTGGGTGCGAGCGCGGCGATCGTGTAGCCCAGCGTGACGAAGGCGAGCGCACCCAGGAGCGTCACCGCGCCGAGTGCCCCGGGGTCGGTGAACGGCACGCCGAACACCAGCCAGGCCGTGGCGAGCTGCACTGCCACCTGGACCAGGCTCACGGCGAGCCGCGCCGTCACCTGCGCCGCCACCATCAGCGGGCGCGGTACCGGCGTGACGCCGAACCGCCGTAGGATCCCCAGTTCGCGCTGCGCGGTGAGCGGGATCGCGGCGAAGACGCCCAGGTTCATGATGCTCAGCGCCAGGATGCCCGGGACGATGAAGTCGACCCAGCGCAGGCCTGCGGCCTGCCCGGTCGAGCCGTTGGGCAGCGTCGCCGGCACATACTGACCAGGAAACGAGAAGCCGAAGAAGAAGATGAATAGCAGCGGCAGCAGCAGCGCCGCGCTCAGGCCGGTCGGGTCGCGCACGAACTCCTTCAGGGACGCCACGAAGATCTGCCGGAAGGCGCTCATGCGCTCAGCTCCCGCCCGGTGAGCTTGAGAAACACGTCTTCGAGCGTCGCCGGCCGGATCTCGATTCCCTCGAACCGCACCCCGGCGCGCTCGCCGAACGCCAGGAGCTCCGCCAGCGTACGCGGCGGGTCGGTCGAGTAGAGGACGAGGGCATCGCCCACCCGCGCCAGCCGCGTCACCGCCGCCAGTCCGTCGAGCTCCGGTGGCCGCGCGCCCTCCCCCTCGACCACCACCCGGATCGCCGTTTCCGTAAAGTGCTCGCGGGCGAGCGCGAGCCGCTGCTGCTGGCCGCCTGAGAGCTTGCGCACGATCCGGCGGCGGAACTCACCCAGCCCGAACGTGGCGATCAGCTCCTCGACCGGGCGGCGGCGTGGGTAGAGGGCGGCAAAAAGCTCGAGCACCTCCTGCGCCGTGAGGCGCTGGGGCAGCGCCGTGCCCTGGAGCTGCACGCCGACCTGGCCGCGTCCGTGGCGCAGGTGGTCGGGCAGGTCGCGGCCGAGGATGCGCACCGAGCCCGAGTCGGGCACGCGCAGCCCCTCGAGGATCTCGAGCGTCGTGCTCTTGCCCGCGCCGTTCGGCCCGAGCAGGCCGAACACCTCCCCGCGCTCGACGCGGAAACTTACGCCGGCCAGCGCCGTCACCGCACCGTAGCGCTTCGTCAGGTTCGCGACGTCGACGGCCGGCTCGGCCAGCGGTGCGGGGTGGTCGCCTCGATCGAGCACGGCGCCGGGCACCGGCCGGCCGACCCTGTTCGAGGTAATCACCCGCTCACGCCGCCGGCCGAGGCCGGGGTCCTCCGCGGCGACGTTTCGTCCCGGCGGGTCGAGGCGGCCTCGCCGCCCGCCTCGGTTCGGGCCCGGACCGAGGCGAGCAGGGCCAGCGCGACGAGCCCGAGCCAGACGGCGGTCGCCACCGCGACGTGGAAACCGCGCCAGAAGGCGTCGAGGCCGCTGAGCACCATAACGCCGCCAGCCACCACTTGGACGAGCGTGAGCACGAGGATGCCGAGCGTGTGGCGCGCCAGCTTCGGCATGACGGCGCGGTGGCGCCACGCGGCCAGGCACGTCCAGGCGAGCAGCAGCGTGAAGAGGAGCGTGACGTAGCGGTGACCCATGTGGATCTCGCTGAAGAGGCGGCCGGCCGCCGCGGCGTCGCCGCAGAAGGGCCAGGACCGGCACGCCAGCTCGGAGCCGCTCGCCCGCACCAGCGCCCCCGAGACGAGGGTGATGTAGCCGAAGATCGCGGTCCACATCGCCAGCCGGGCGAAGGAGCGGGGCGGCCGGTCGACCCGGCCGGTCAACGCCGCCGGCGCGCGGCCGAGCGCCGGCAACCAGGCCGCGAGGGCGGCGGTGGCGACCGCCGCGAGCACGAGCAGCGCGTTCGCCATGTGGGTGGCGACGACGGCGGGCGGCAGATCGAGCTTGACGGTCACCGCGCCGAGCAGGCCCTGGATGGCCACCAGCGGCAGCGCGGCGGTGGCCGGCCAGAGGACGAGCGGGTTGGCGCGGTAGCCGATCCAGGCACCGAGCGCGGTGAGGATGATCAGGCTGCCGATGATCCAGCCGACGAAGCGGTGCGTCCACTCGACGATCGGCTCGAACTCGATCGGGGGCAGCAGTTGCCCGTGGCAGAGGGGCCAGTCGTTGCCGCAGCCCATGCCCGAGCCGCTGACGCGCGTGAAGGCGCCGAGCACGATCAGGAGGTAGGTGGCGATCACCGTTGCCAGCGCCAGCCAGCGGTAGCCGGGTAGGCCGCACCGAGGGTGGGGCGTGGAGGTGGAGATACCCATCGCGAGCTCCTCATTGAGCCGGGGTCCGACGAGCCGGGCAGTCCGGGCGGCGGCGGCCATCGGCGTGACCGCCGCAATTTCAGCATACGAGCGCCCTCCGACGCTGTCAACGCGGGCCTGCCACGCGGCTCGATCCGGAGTGCGGTGTGCTGATGGCGCGCTCCCAGCTCTCCGACGCTGTCAACGCGGGTCCAGTGGGCGGGGCGA
>JBHOQZ010001041.1:0-2300 GCA_042408635.1 Chloroflexota bacterium | reverse complement strand
ACGGTGCCCAGGTGGGTGAGGAAGCAGCGCTTGACGCGCGAGCCGTCCAGCAGGTGGGCCAGCCCGATGGCGGTGAGGTGGCGGTGGGCAAAGAGATCGAAGAAGCCGACGTTGGCGACCAGGATGTCGACGTCGGAGTACGCCCGCCGCAGATCCTCGCGGACCTCGACCACGGCCTCGAACTCCGCCAGCTCGCCGCCGCCGACCGGCGTCGGCTCACGGACCGTGCCTGCCCGGTCGCGGTAGCGCGTGACGTAGGCGCTGTCGCTGGTGTAGCCGATGCGCACGCCGTCGCGCTCGAGCACGAAGCCGAGGTTGTCCCCGCCGTGGTAGGCGGGCTGGGGCACCAGGCGCGCCCCGCCCAGCGCGATCTCTTCGCCGGGGCGGATCTCCACGGGCGTCGGGCCGCCGCGGTACATGCCGACCGTCTCGCCTGCGCCCTGGTGGTAGTCGCTGACGAGTCCGCGCGCGAAGACGCTGGGTGGCGCGATGACCTGGCCGCGGCGGCGCATCATCAGCTTGCACATCGCCTCGATCACCGCGGCGGCCCCACCGAAGTGGTCGGTGTGGCCATGGGAGATGTAGACGGCGTCGAGCTGGGTGAGGTCGAAGCCGTGCCGGTTGGCCCAGACGATCGCGCCTGGCCCGGGATCGACGTGGAGCATGAGGTCGGGCAGCTTGACGATGAAGCCGCCGGTCGGCCGCACCTGGGTGACGAGGTTGATCGGTGAGCCGCCCAACCCGAGGAAGGCGATCCAGGCCGAATCGTCGCGCGCGGTGAGCGGATCGGGGCTGGCCCAGCGGGCGCGGTCGCGCCCCATCCCCTCGCGGGTCAGGCGCCGCAGACGCTCGGCCAGCGCGTCGATCTCGGGCGTGCGCTGCAGGCTCAGAGCTCGGCCTCCTCGGTGGCGGCCTCGTCACCGATGCGGCGCAGGAGGTCGAGGCTGGGCAGGTGGTCGATGAACAGCACCCCGTTGAGGTGGTCGATCTCGTGCTGGATCGCCTGCGCCAGCAGCCCTTCGCCCTTGATCCGGAACTCCTTGCCGCGCCGGTCGAGCGCCCGGGCCGTGACGCGATAGAACCGCCGCACGTTGGCGACGTAGCCGGGGAAACTGAGGCAGCCCTCGTCCGGCTCCCAGTCGTCGTCCTCAGCCTTGATGATCTCGGGATTGATGAGCACGAGGAGCTTGCCGGCGTGGGGGCTCTCCTCATCTTCGGGGAGCTGGATCGTGACGATGCGCAGCAGCTCTCCGACCTGGGGCGCGGCTAGGCCCACGCCGCGATGCTTGTGCATCGTCTCGGCCATGTCGTCGATCAGACGCTGGATGCCGGCGTCGATCTTCGTCACCCTGCGACTGCGCTGCCTCAGGATGTCGTTCGGGTAGATCAGGATCTCGCGCTCAGCCATGCGCCTTCGCCCTCCACGCCTCCGATTATAGCTGCAATCGATGCGCCCCTTCCGCCGGCCGACCCAGCGGCCAGGGCGCGCCCGGTCCAGGGGGGTACAATGCGACCGGCGCAGCGGCGTGGCGGCGCGGGTCACCACGGGCTGGAAAGGAGAACGATCGTGGGGGAGCTGACGGGCCGGGTGGCGGTCATCACGGGCGCGGGCAGCGGCATCGGCCGCGCCATCGCGCTGGCACTCGCCGCCGACGGGGCCGACGTCCTGGCCACCGACCTCGACGGGGCGCGCGCCGAGGCGACGCGCGCCGAGGTGGCGGCGCAGGGCCGGCGGGCGGTGGCGTTGGCGGTCGACGTGCGCGATCGGGCGGCGCTCTGGGCGATGGCCGACCTGGCGATCAAGCGGCTGGGTCGGCTCGACATCTGCGTCGCCAACGCCGGTATCGGCCGCTGGGGGTCGGTCCTGACCATGGACGAGGCCGATTGGGACGTGCTGGTCGAGGTGAACCTCAAGGGCGTATTCCTGACGGTGCAGGCGTGCGCGCGGGCGATGGTGCGCCAGAACGCCGGGGGGCGGATCATCACCATCGCCTCGATCGCGGCCGAAGTCGCCCCGGCGCGCCTTTTCGCCTACAGCGCGACCAAGGCCGGCGTGCGCATGATGACGCGCTGCTGGGCGCAAGACCTGGCGCCCTACGGCATCACGGTCAACTGCATCGGGCCCGGCTGGGTCGAGACGCCGCTGGCCGTGGCCTCGCTCGGCGACGTGCGCGCCCGCGCCGTGGTCGCCGAGGCGAACCCGCTGGGGCGCCTCGCCACGGTCGAGGACGTCGCGGGCGTCGCCGCCTTCCTCGCCAGCGACCGCGCCGCCTACCTCACCGGCACCTACACGCTCGTCG
>JBHOQZ010000208.1:0-4742 GCA_042408635.1 Chloroflexota bacterium | reverse complement strand
GCAGTGCTCGGCAGTATACTCGCTACAGAGCAGCACCGTCGGCCCGACCGCACCCACGCGCGCCTGCTCGACCTGCTCCGCGTGACCTTCGACGCGCCGCACCCCCAGCCCTACCAGCCGGAGAACCGCCGCATCACCGCTGCTCGCTGGCGCCTCGTCGCCCGGCCCGCGCCGCCGGAGTGCGCCGCCATCTTGCGCGGGCACCTCACGCCCGGCCCGGCGCTCCTCGGCGACACCGGCGCCGCGATCCCGCTGGCCGTCCTGGAGCGACGCCCGGCGCCCGCCTCGCTCACGCTGGTGCGGCCCGAAGCCGCGCGCTGGTTCGTGCGCGAGCAGGTCTCGGGCAAGCGCCAGACGCGCGTGCGCTTCACGCTCGCCGGGCCCTCGGGCGCGGCCGCCTACGATCTGCCGGTCACCGACCCGGTCTGGGAGCATCGCCTGCGCCACCTGCCGCCGGGCGAGCACCCGCGCGCCGCAGCCGGGCTGGATGACGACGAGCCGATCCTGCTCACGATCAGCCTCGGCGAGCCATTCGAGGGGCGCTGCTACAAGCTCGCGGCCGCCGTCATCGTCCCGCCGCCCGCGCTCGCCGAGCCGCTCGGTCTGTGCCGGGCCCGGCGCGACGTGTCGCTCCTACCTTGAGCCGCGCGCCGGGTCGGTGCCGCCCGCCGCAGCGTCACGCCTCCCTCGCCCGGCGGCACCGCGCCACGCGCCCTGCACGCCAGGCCGGTCGCGCTGCGCCGTCGTTCGGCGGCTTCCGGCCGGCCACGTCGGCCCGGTTGCGTCAGAGCGCGGGCGACGGGACAATCAGTCGCAGATCGTTGACGAGGAGAGTTTGCCTTGACCCAGACGCCGACGCCCGCGCTGCGCGGTGAGTTCGACCGCTACTACGACTACGAGCAGCTCACCGCGTTCCTGCGCGAGGCGTGCGCCGCCTACCCGCAGCACGCGGAGCTGCTGTCGATCGGCACGTCCTACGAGGGGCGCGACATCCCGCTGATCGCCCTCACCAACCGCGAGACCGGCCCCCACGCCGAGAAACCCGCCTACTGGCTCGACGGCAACATCCACGCGGGCGAGGTCACCGGCTCCGCCACCTGCCGCTACACGATCTGGTACCTGCTCACCCGCTATGGGCAGGACGAGCTCTGCACCCGGCTGCTCGACACGCGCACCTTTTACATCCTCCCGCGCCTGACCGTCGACGGCACCGAGCGCTACCTGAAGACGCCCGAGCAGCTCCGCAGCAGCGTCCGTCGCTACCCCTTCGAGGACGACCGCGACGGCCTCCAGCCCGCCGACATCGACGGCGACGGCGAGATCCTCCAGATGCGCGTGCGCAACCCCCTGGGCACCTGGAAGGTCTCGGAGCGCGATCCGCGCCTGATGGTCAAGCGCCGGCCCGACGAGGAGGGCGGCGTCTACTACGACGTCTACCGCGAGGGGCTGATCCAGAACTACGACGGGCACGAGATCACGATCGCGCCGCCGCGCCACGGCCTCGACCTCAACCGCAACTCGCCCGCCTTCTGGGCGCCCGAGAAGGACCAGGGCGGCGCCGGGCCGTTCCCGCTCTCCGAGCCCGAGACGCGCGCCGTCGCCCAGTTCTTCGCCGAGCACCGCAACATCGTGGGCGTGCAGAACTTCCACACCTTCTCGGGCGTGATCCTGCGGCCGTTCGCCGGCCAGGCCGACGAGCAAATGCCGATCGAGGACCTCTGGACCTACCAGAAGATCGGCGAGCGCGGCACCGAGCTCACCGGCTACCCCTGCATCTCGATCTACCACGACTTCCGCTACCACCCGCGCACGACGCTCCACGGCGGCTTCATCGACTGGACCTACGACCACCTCGGCATCATCTCGTTCGCGACCGAGCTCTGGGACATCGCCCGCCAGGCCGGCATCGAGAACCGCGACTTCGTCAAGTGGCTGATGTACGAGCACCCCGAGGAGGACGACCTCAAGATCCTGCGCTGGAACGACGAGCATCTGAACGGGTCCGGCTTCGTCAACTGGCGCCCGTTCGAGCACCCGCAGCTCGGCCCGGCCGAGCTCGGCGGCTGGCGCACCAAGTTTGTCTGGCAGAACCCGCCACCGCAGTTCCTCCAGGCGGAATGCCACAAGAACGCGCTCTTCGCGCTCGCCCACGCCGCGATGTCGCCGCTCCTGCGCGTGAGCGAGGCGACGGCTGAGCCGCTCGGCCACGACCTCTACAAGCTGACGGTCACCGTCCAGAACCAGGGCTTCCTGCCGACCGCCGGCTCGAAGCGCGCCGCCGACCGGGGCGTCGTGCGCCCGATCGAGGTCGTGCTCGATCTGCCCGAGGGCGCCGCGCTCCTGATCGGCAAGGCCCGGACCGAGATCGGCCAGCTCGAGGGACGCCAGAACAAGATCTGGGCGTCGCCGTTCGTGCCGGGCTACCCGACCGACTACCAGCGCACGCTCGAATACCTGGTGCGCGCCCCGGCCGGCGCCTCCCTCACCGTGGTCGCCCGCTCGGACCGCGCCGGCACGCACCGGCAAGCGGTGAGGTTGGCCTAGATGCACATCTACCTTGACGACGGCGGCGTGATGAACGACAACCGGCCGCGCGGTGAGCAGTGGCGTCGGCTGCTGGGCGAGTTCTTCCCGCCCCGGCTGGGCGGCACGCCCGCCGGCTGGGCCGAGGCGAACCGCGCCGTCTTCGGGCGCCTCTTCGAGGAGTCGGCCTGGCTGGCGCGCGTCGAGGCCCACGCCGACTACGCCGCCTTCGACCGCAGCTACATGCTCGACTGGCTGCGCGGGATGTGCGCCCACCTCGGGCTGAGCGCGCCCGCGGACGACGACGCCTGCTACCAGCTTGCCAACGCGGCGTGTCGCTACGTCACCGAGCGCGTGCGCACCGCCTACCCCGGCGCGGTCGAGGCGATCCGCCAGCTGCACGCGGCCGGCCACACGCTCTACACCGCCTCGGGCGAGCGCTCGCTCGAGCTCGACGGCTACCTGAGGGGGATGGGCGTCCGCGAGTGCTTCCGGCGGCTCTACGGGCCCGACCTTATCAACATAGCCAAGGAGCGGCCCGAGTACTTCCCCGCCGTCTTCGCCGACGCGGGCGTCGACCCCGCCGACTGCCTGGTCGTCGATGACCGGCCCCGTTATGTCGCCCGGGCGGCGCGGGCCGGCGCGCGCGTGGTCTACGTCCGCCCCGCGGGGGTCGAGTACGGCGACACCCCGGAACAGGTACTCGCCCTCGGCGAGTGCGCAACGATCGGCGCGCTGGCCGAGCTGCCGGCCCTGCTGGCGCGGCTGGGGTGAGCGGTTGAGCGCCCTGGACCGGTTCGCGCTGTTCGAGCGGCCCATGCCGAGCGCCAACGCGGTGCTCGTGCGCGGGGAGCGGCCGATCCTGGTGGACCCCGGCTTCGGTGCCGATCTGCCGGCGCTCGAGGGGTGGCTACGCGCGGCGGGCGTGCCGCCCGAGCGGCTCGCCCTGGTCGTCAACACCCACTACCACTGCGACCACGTCGGCGGCAACCACGGGCTGCAGGCGCGCTCTGGCCTCCCCGTGGCGGCCCACGTCTGGGACGCCGCGCTGATCAACGCGCGCGACCCCGACGCCTGCCTCGCCGACTGGCTCGACCACCCGGTCGAGCCCTACCGGGTCGACCTCGCCCTCGCCGACGGGGACACCATCGACGCGGGCGGCGCGGTCCTCCAGGTGCTCCACACGCCGGGCCACACCCTCGGGCACACCGCGCTCTACGCGCGGGAGGCCGGCCTGCTCATCTGCGGCGACGCGGTCCAGGGCGACGACGTGGCCTGGCTCAACCCGCTGCGCGAGGGGGGCGGTGCGCTCCACCGCGCCATGCTCGCGCTCGATCGGCTGGCCGGACTGGGCGCGCGCCTCGCCTGGGCCGGCCACGGCCCGCCGATCCACGACCCGGCGGCTACCTTCGACGCGGCCAGGCGGCGCTACGAGCGGTGGCTGCGGGAGCCCGAGCGCGCCGCCTGGCACGGCTGCAAGCGGATCTTCGTGTACGCGCTGATGCTGCGCGGCGGCCTCCCCGCCGAGGCGGTGGCGTCCTACCTGCTCGGCTGCCCCTGGTTCGGCGACTTCAGCCGCCACATCTTCCGGGTCGAGCCCACCGATTTCGTGCGGCCGCTCGTCGACGAACTGCTGCGCGCGGGCGCCGCCGGCTACCGCGAAGGCCGCCTCGTGCCCCTCGTTCCCTACGTCCAGCCGCCCGCCCATTGGGCGAGCGCGCCGCCCCGACCGCGCGACTGGCCGAGGGCGGGGTCGGCCGCCCCCTTAACCCCAAGCCTGGGGGAACCGGCCGGGATGGGGGCAGGGGGGCCCGTCCCCGGCCGCTAGTCGGCGCGGAAGCGCGGGTCGAGGGTGTCGCGGAGCCAGTCGCCGAGCAGGTTGACGCTGAGCACGGTCAGCAGGATCGCCAAGCCCGGGAAGGTCGAGAGCCACCAGGCGCGCTGCACGTACTCGCGGCCATCGGCCAGCATGTTGCCCCAGGTCGGCGTCGGCGGCTGCACGCCCACCCCAAGGAAGCTCAGGCTCGCCTCGGCGATGATCACCGTCGCCAGCTCGAGCGTGGCGAGCACAATCACCGGCGTCAGCACGTTCGGCAGGATGTGGCGCACGATGATCCGCCGGTCGGTCGCGCCGAGCGCCCGCGCCGCCTGCACGAACTCCATGCGTTCGATCGTCAGCACGCGCCCGCGCACCACCCGAGCGTAGACGACCCAGCCAA
>JBHOQZ010001027.1:0-7289 GCA_042408635.1 Chloroflexota bacterium | reverse complement strand
CATGAAGCGCTCGACGGACTCGCGCTTCGAGGCGGGGCCGAGGTCGGGCCGGAGGAAGATCTGCTCGGCGTAGGCGCCGATGTCGCTCACCGCCCAGGCGTAGCGGTAGTAGGCGAGCGCGACCGGGTCGACGGCCACCGGGCCGTAGCCCCGGAAGAACAGCGCCTCCTCGCGCGGGCCGACCAGCCGGCGGCTGATCCCGCCGACCACGAACATCAGGTCGCGCTCGCGCGGCGCCAGGATCGTTTCGTCCCAATCCACGAACCAGACCCGCCCGTCGGCGTCGACCAGCACGTTGGCCGTGTGGCTGTCGGCGTGGCAGAGGACGAGCGGCGGCGCCGACCGCGCCAGCCGCCGCCCGAGCTCCCGGGCGCGCTCCAGCAGCGCGCGGATCAGCGCCCGCCGCGTCTGCCAGAACCGCGCCACCGCGCGCTCGCCGGGGTCGGCGAAGTCGCGGTCGCCGATGTGGGCGTCGAGCCGCGGGATCAGCTCGGCCGAGGCCGGCGCGAAATCTTCGCGCCGCATGACGGGCAGCAGGTCGGGGCCGGGCGCGGTCTCGTGGACCTGCCGGAGCAGCGCCCCGTAGGCGATCCACTGCTCAGCCGTCAGCCCCTGCGCCATGCCGGTTTCCCCGGCCACGAAGGGGTAGAGGACGAGGGCGTAGCCGCCGGCCTCTGCCCAGAGCGCCCCCGCCGCCGTCGGGATCGGCGCGACGACCTGCGTGCTGCCGCGATCGCGCAGGTGGCGCGGCACGAGCAGGCCCGGCAGATTGGCGAGCTGCCGCCGGACCTTGAGGAAGTAGTCGCCCCCGTCGAGCGTCCGCACGCGGTAGACCCAGGCCCAGGCGTCGTGCCCGAGCGGCAGGAAGGTCAGCTCGGCCACGTCGAGGCCGTAGTCGGCCCCGATGCAGGCGCGCAGCGTCGCGTCGGGCAGGTCGCTCGGCGGATCACGCATGGGCCACCTCGGCGCGGCGAATGCCGCGGCGTCGCGCGGGGCCGAGCTCCGGCGCCGGGCACGGCCGCCAGGCCAGGTTAGCGGACAGGCGGGGTGGCCGGCTTCATGGCGAGCCATTTGGCGACGCCGGGGCCGAGCTGGCGGCTGGGCAGGGCGTGAACCGCGCACGGCGGCAGCGACTTCAGGAAGGTCGGGCCGTAGGTCTTGGTCTGGACGCGCCGGTCGAGCAGCACGAGCACGCCGCGGTCGGTGCGGCTGCGGATCAGGCGGCCGAACCCCTGCTTGAACTTCAGGATCGTCTGGGGCACGGAGTACTGGTTGAAGGCGTCGTCGAACAGCTCGCTGCGCGCCGCGAAGACCGGGTCGCTGGGCACCGGGAACGGGAGCTTGGTGATGATGAGCACGCTCAGCGCCTCGCCCACTACGTCGACCCCCTCCCAGAAGCTGGCGCTGCCCAGCAGCACCGTGCGCGGGTTCGCCTTGAAGTTGGCGAGCAGTTGCCGGCGCGAGGTGCCGTCGATCCCCTGGCCCAGCACGAGGATGTCGCGCTGGCGCAGCGGCGCCTCGATCGCCTTGAACGTCTGGCGGAGCTGCGCGTTCGAGGTGAAGAGCACGAGCGCCCGACCCTCGCTGGCCGTGCAGACCTCGAGGATCGCCCGCTCGACCCCCGCCTGGTAGCCGGGGCGGTTCGGCTCGGGGATGTCGTTGGGGATGAGCACCGCCGTCGAGGTGCGGTAGTCGAACGGCGAGCCGACGATCAACTCACGCGGGCGGTCGAGCCCGAGCCGCTCCTCCACGTAGCCAAGGCGGCCGCCGGCGCTCAGCGTGGCGCTGGTCAGCACCACCGCCTCCTTCGCCTGGAAGAGATTCTGCTGGAGCAGGTCGCCGACGCTGAGCGGCACGGCGTGGAGCGCCGCCCCGCCGCCGTCGCTGCCGGTCTCGATCCAGTAGATGAAATCCTCGCGCGGCTTGACGAGCACGCCCTCGAGCTGGACGCGCACGTTCTCGTTGTACTGGAGGTGCGCCTCGAGGTCGGCGAGGATGTCGTCGTAGTTCAGGATGCCGCGGTCCTTCTGCCGGTCGTAGAGGACGCGCAGCCGCTCGAGCCGGCCGTGCAGGTCGATCAACTTGCCGACCAGCCGCTCGCAGTCGAGCCCGACGCCGGCCCACTCGGGCTGGCCGCGCACCGCGCCGACCAGCCGCAGCCGCCGGTTGTAGTCGCCCTGCTCGGGTGAGTACTTCTGGGCGAAGGTGCGCAGCCGGCCGAACAGCTCGTGCGAGGCGGCGCGGGCCGCCTGCACCTCGGCGTGGAGCTCGGTGAGCAGCGCGTCGATCTCCTTGATCGTGTTGACGGGCACCTGGCTGCCCCGGAAGCTCTGGCGCAGGTCGTTGAGGCAGCCGAGCCAGCGCTCCGGCCCGACCGGGCGGCTCAGTTCGTCGAGGTGGACGCCGAGGCTGCGCTCGGAGACGCTGTAGCCGAGCTGGTCGGTCGCCTGCGCCTCGAGGTGGTGCGCCTCGTCCACGATCAGGTAGCGGTAGTCGGGCAGGACCTTGCTGTTGGCCGCCACGTCGGAGAGCAAGAGGGAGTGGTTGACGACGACGATGTGCGCCGCCTCCGCCTCGCGCCGGGCGCGGTGGAGGAAGCAGGTGCCGTTCTTGAGGTAGACGCAGCGGTTCCAGGTGCAGGTCTCGACGGTGGCGCAGACCTTGCCCCAGACCGGCTCCTCGTCGCGACTCAGGTTCAGCTCGGCCCGGTCGCCCGACTCGGTCTGGGAGAGCCAGATCATCAGCTTGACGAGGCCGGTGATCTCGGGCAGCGACAGGTCGCGCTGGCGCCGCTCCTGGGCGTAGCGGCGCAGGCAGAGGTAGTTGCCCCGACCCTTGACCAGCGCGGCGCGGAACTCCGCGGGCAGCACGCGCTGGAGGTCGGGGATATCCTTGGTGAAGAGCTGATCCTGCAGGTTGATCGTCGCGGTCGAGATGACGACGCGCTCCCCGTTGCGGACTGCCCACTCGGCCGCCGGCAGCAGGTAGGCGAGCGACTTGCCGGTGCCGGTGCCCGCCTCGACGACGAGCTGGTCGCCCGCGTTGAGGGTGTCGGCGACGGCGCGCAACATCTCGACCTGCTGCGGCCGGTGCTCGAAGCCGGGAAAGATCCGCTCGAAGGCGCCGCCCGGCGCCAGCTCGGCCGCCAGCGCGTCCGGGTCGATGGCGGTGCGCTCGGCGGCCGGCTCGAGCGGGTCGGGCCGGGCGCGGGCGGCCAGGTGGAGCAGGTCGACGGCGGCGGCGTCGAGCGGCCCCTTGACCTGGAGGCGCGCCCGCAGGCTCGTGCCCGATTCCTGGAAGGCGGCGCGCGCCCGCTCGCGCTCGACCATCTGGAAGAACGAGGCGAGCGGCCAGGCGGTGCCCTTCGCCAGCTCGTTGATCGCCTGGATGATCGAGAGGTCGAGCTCCATCGCGCGCTCGAACAGCCGCTCGAAGACGTTCTTGCTCACCAGTGCGTCGGTGGTGGCGCGGTGCTCACCCGGCACCTCCACGCCCAGGTGCTCGGCGATGGCGGTGAGCCGGTAGGAGGGCAGCCCGTGGAGGAGGAGGGTGGCCAGGTCGAAGGTGTCGTAGACCTGGTTGGGCAGGCGGATGCCGCGCTGGGCGAGGAAGGCGAGGTCGTTGCCGATGCTCTGGCCGACGATCGGCGCGCCGCCGATGAAGTCGACCAGCCGCATGATGACGCGGTCGAGCGTGGGCGCGCGGCGCAGGGCGGCGGGGTCGATGCCGGTGAGGCGCTGGATCTTGAGCGGGAGCGCCCGCTCGGGGTTGACGAGGGTGGAGAAGGAATCGAGGACGCGGCCGAGCCGGAACTTCACCGCCGCGATCTCGATGATCTCCTCGGCGCCGACCTGCGGGCCGGTCATCTCCAGATCGAGCGCGACGAAGACCTGATCCACCGCTCCCTGCCCCACCAGCCCTGCGGGATACCGGCCCGCCGGCCCACCGAGGCGGGCGGCGAACAGACGTACGGGGAAAACGAGCCCGGCCACGCCGCGGCGTGGCCGGGCTGTTCCCAAACACCGGCGGCATTATACCATGCGACCTCCCGGCCGATGCCCGCCCGGTAGCCGGGCCGCTTGCCCGTCGCCCCGACCGGCCAGCGCGTCAGCCGGGCCGTCGCGGCAACCACGCCGGACGGCTTGCCCACCGACGCCGGCTGCCGATCCCCAGCCGGCTGCTCTACTTCCTCCTCAGAGGCCGCGCCACCGACTTCCGCAACTGGCCGGAGGTCGAGGCGTGGGCCGATGGCATCGCGCGCGAACTGGCGCGCGCCGAGGCGGCGCCGGCTCAGGGCAACAGTGGAACTGCCCGCCCGCCGATTCCCTCGATCCGGTCGCCTCAGGCTAGGTCGACGCGGTCGTAGACCTCGCGCAGCGGCAGCCGGCAGTCGATCGACTCCAGCGGCACCACCGTCTCCAGCCCGACCCAGTCCCGCAGCCACCAGACCCCATCAGACTGCCGCACGTACTGCTCTACCCGGTAGGCGTCCTGCGCCACCAGCAGATACTCGCGCAGCGACTCCATCTGACGGTAGTAGCCGAACTTGCGTCCCCGGTCGTAGTCTTGGGTGGAGGGCGAGAGCACCTCGACGATGAGCGTCGGGTTGAGCAGGGTATCGAGCTCGCGGTCCTCGAAGCGGGGCTCGCTGCAGACGACGACCACGTCGGGGTAGGTGTAGATGCCGCCCGGCTCCACCGCCACGCGCATGTCGGCGACATAGGCCTCGCACGGCCGGCCCTTGAGCTGCTGCCTCAACTCGCCCCCGATATTGACGACGATGAGGCTGTGGCGGCGGGAGGCGCCGCCCATGGCGATGATCTCTCCATGGACGTACTCGCTCTTGGTCTCCAGCGCCCGCTCGCGGGCGAGGTACTCCTCGGGCGTCAGCGTCGTCTGCTGCGGCTGCGGCACGGCCATGGCGCGTTCCTCCGGCACCACCTGCTCTCGCTCGAGTATAGCAAAGCGGCCAGGGCTCCGGCGCCGCCGGCCGGACGGGAGCCGGGCCGAGAGATCAGCGGTGCGGTCGGTCGACGGCTGAAGGGGAAGCCTCAAGGCGGCGGTGGGGAGCTTGACGGCGGCGGTGGGGCGCGGTAGCGTCGGGGGAGGGACTCGGAACGGAGGTGATCCGGCGATGGCCGACCCGCGCGTGGTGAAGCTGGCCCGGGCGATCGTCGATTTCTCGGCGCCCGTCGAGGAGAACGATCAGGTGGCGATCTACGGCGGCCCGGCGGCCGAGCCGCTGCTGCGCGAGCTCTACGCCGCCTGTCTGCAGAAGGGGGCCCACCCGACGCTCTTCGTCGACCTGCCGGAGCTGGAGGAGCTGTTCTACCGGCTGGCAGCCGACCACCAGCTCGACTACGTCTCCCCGATCGAGCGGCTCGTCACCGAGACCTTCGACTGCCGCATCGTCGTGCGCACCCAGGTCAACAGCCGCGCGCTCACGGCCATCCCGCCCGAGAAGCAGGCGCGGCGCAGCGCCGGCCGGCGCGACCTGGCCGAGATCTTCCACCGGCGCGCCGCCGCGCGCGAGCTCAACTGGAGCGTGTTGCAGTACCCCACCAGCGCCGCCGCCCAGGACGCCGAGATGAGCCTGCACGACTACGCGGAGTTCGTCTACCGCGCCTGCAAGGTCGATGAGGACGACCCGGTGGCGGCGTGGAAGGAGCAGGGCCGCTTCCAGGCGCGCCTGATCGGCTGGCTGAAGGGGCGCTCGGAGGTCCACATCCTGGCGCCCGGCACCGACCTGCGCCTCTCCGTCCGCGACCGCGTCTGGATCAACTGCGACGGTGAGAACAACTTCCCCGACGGGGAGATCTTCACCGGGCCGGTCGAGACGAGCGCCGAGGGCCACGTCACCTTCAGCTTCCCGGCGGTGCGCGACGGGCGCGAGGTCGAGCACGTGCAGCTCTGGTTCGAGGGCGGCCGGGTCGTGCGCGCTGAGGCGACGAAGAACGCCGACTACCTGCACCGGATGCTCGAGGTGGACGAGGGGGCACGGCGGATCGGCGAGTTCGCCTTCGGCACCAACTACTCGATCCAGCGCTTCACGAAGAACACGCTCTTCGACGAAAAGATCGGCGGCACGTTCCACATGGCGCTCGGCTCGAGCTACCCCGAGAGCGGCGGGCAGAACCACTCGGCGCTCCACTGGGACATGGTCTGCGACCTGCGCGGTGGCGGCGAGGTGCGCGTCGACGGCGACCTCTTCCTGCGCGACGGCCAGTTCACCGTCTAACCGTGGGCGGGGCATAGGGCTTGCAGGGTGGTGGGACAGGGAGGTGGGCCATGCAGGAGAACGTGCAACCGGATGCGGGTGGCCGGTTCGGGACTTCGCCCATCCAGCAGGTGCGCGAGGGGATGCGGGTCGTCGACGCGGGCGGCGAGCAGGTGGGGACGGTTGAGTACGTCCACTTCGGCGACCCGCAGGCCGCAACCGTCGACACCGCCTCCGCGGTCCAGCCGGGCGGGCTCGCCCAGGCGATCGGGGAGGTGTTCGCGCCGGACGAGGCGGAGCCGGACCTGCCCGAGCCGCTGCGCAGCCGCTACCTGCGCCACGGCTTCATCAAGGTCGACGGCGGCGGCATCCCCGGCTTCGAGACCGACCGCTACGCCCGCGCCGAGGAGATCGCCGCCGTCTCGGGCGACACGGTAGCGCTGCGCGTCCACCGCGACGAGCTGGCGAAGGAGCAGTAGCCGCTCCACACCGCCAGATGCTTCCCAGGACAGGGCGCGGCGCGGCGGCCGGTCGCTGCCTTCAGCCGATGCCGCACTCCTTCGCAGGTAGCCTGTGGGCGCTGGCGCGGCCGCGCCTCGCGTCGACGCGCCGCCCGACTACTGCCTCGCGCGGCCCTGCTGGGCGAGCGTGGCGCCGACCAGGCTCAGGAGCAGACCAGCGATGAGGGTGGCGGTGACCGGCTCGGCGAAGAACGCCACGCCGCCGAGCGCGGAGACCGCGGTCTGGAGCGTGTTGAGCGCGTTGACGCGCGCCACCGGCAACAGCGTGAGCGCGCGCGTGAGCGAGAGGGTCGCCACCACGTTGCAGGCGCTGGCGAGCAGCAGCCAGGCGAGGGCGTCGGGTGGCAGCGCCGCGAACGCGTCGGGACCCAGCCGCAGCAGCACGAGCAGGAGCAGGGCCAGGCAGCCGGCGGTCGAGACGGGTGCCAGCGCCGTCAGCCCGGCGACGTGGTGGGTGAGCATGGCGCGCCGCAGCAGCGCGTTGCCGCCGCCGTAGGAGACGCCCGCCAGCGCCGCCGCCAGCGCCCCGACCACGCCGGCCACCGCCTCGG
>JBHOQZ010001024.1:0-1241 GCA_042408635.1 Chloroflexota bacterium | reverse complement strand
GCCGGCGGCCTCGGCCTCCGCCGCCACCGCCGCGAGCCGCCGCCCGGCCGCGGTCATGGCCCCGACGGCGCTCGCCGGGCTCTCGTCCTGGGAGGTGATCTCGTCCGCGATCGCCAAGCAGGCGCCGACGTCCGCCGCGGCGTACGAGGCGCCGCCCAGCATCACCAGGAAGTTGTAGTTGAGGTCCGGATCCTTGAAGAACTGGGCGGCGCTCTTGAAAGCGCCCCCGCCGCCTGCGGCTACCCGGTTGCCCATGCTCACTTCGCGCTCGACTCCTGCTCGGGCCGTTCGCCCAGATCCGCCAGCCACGACGCCCCCGGTCGTCAGCAACGCCGCTCACGGTCGACCGGGCAGAGGGCAGGCTCGCCGCGTGGGCGCCAGCGGGTCGACCGAGTATAGCACTGGCCGGCGGCAAGGCGGCCCAGGTCGAAGCTGCGCTATCTGCGTTGTGAGCATCGGATCCGCCGCTAACCCGAGGCGGGCAGGGCAGGGATCATGTGGTGGCGGGACCGTCGGCCGCCGAGTGGCAAGCGCCGCAGCCCGAGCAGCCGTGCTCACAGTGCGCGAGGCAGGCGAGGCGGCGCGCGAACTCCTGCCGCTCCCGCAGGTCGTAGTTGCGCACGGCCGAGTAGCGCAGCGCCTCGGGGGAGCCCCCGCCGTGCGCGCTGATCACAGCGTACCACCCGCCCTCCCCGGAGGCGGTCAGGTCCTGCAGCAGGCGCGCGAGCGCGATCCGGTCGCGCGCCTCGACACCAGGCCGGCCGACATAGAAGCGCTCGATCAGCGCGGCATTCTCAGGGTTCGCCAGCTCCTCGGGCGCGGGTGCGTTGACGACGATGCCGCCCGCGATCTCGTGCGCGATGCGGAAGAGGTCGTAGACCTGCTGGGCCAGGAGCCACTTGCCGAGGTTTGCCTGCACTGGGTCCGGCTCGACGTTGCCTGCCGCGGTTCGACGGCCGTAGACCGATGCCGCCACGCCGGTGGCGTAGAACCCCTCGACGATCCGGATCAACTCCGCCACCGCGTTGCGGATGTGGCCCACGGCTTCAAATCGAGCCGCGCCGACGTCCAGGTCGAGGGGCGGCAGGCCGTTGGCATCGGCGAGCGCAGAAGCGGCGCCGATGATCGTGTCACCCAATCCGGCCCGGCAGCCGATGCAGGAGTGGCGGTGGAGGTTGGCGAACGCCTCGGCCAGCCACCCGGCGAAGACGTGCTCGCCGCAGAGGAAGACCCGCTCCCAG
>JBHOQZ010001021.1:0-7389 GCA_042408635.1 Chloroflexota bacterium | reverse complement strand
ACGGAAAGCAACGCTTTCTGGTGTCTTGAGCGAGGCGGAACCACCCGTT
This sequence comes from Chloroflexota bacterium, assembly GCA_042408635.1. Taxonomy (GTDB): domain Bacteria; phylum Chloroflexota; class UBA6077; order FW602-bin22; family JBHOQZ01; genus JBHOQZ01. Next base: position 7,340 of record JBHOQZ010001021.1, on the reverse strand, counting down.
CCCTTCCCGAACACGGAAGTGAAACGCCTCAGCGCCGACAATACTGAGGGGGCAACCTCTTGGGACGATAGGGCGATGCCCGGAGCGTTGCTTCTCTTTTTGCCCCGACACCGAGCAGTTCGGCGCCGGACGCGGCGCCGACCTCGCCCCCAACGCAGAAGGGGACGGCCGCCGAACCTGCCTTGAAGACCTCCCCGGACGCAGCGCCGGCCTCGCCCCGGAGCCGGGGCGAGGCCAGCCCACCCGTCTCCCCGCCTAGTTCAGCCGCTCGACGATCATCGCCATGCCCTGGCCGCCGCCGACGCACATCGTCTCGAGCCCGATCGTGGCGTCGCGCTCGCGCAGGCCGTTGAGCAAGGTGCACATGATCCGCGCGCCGGTCATGCCGAACGGGTGGCCCAGCGCGATCGATCCCCCGAACGGGTTCAGCTTCTCCCCGAACGGGTCGATGCCGATGCCGCGCGCCGAGGGGATCACCTGGGCCGCGAACGCCTCGTTGATCTCGACGATGTCTACGTCGTCGATCGTCATCCGAGCGCGCTTGAGCGCCTGTTTCGTGGCGTCGATGGGGCCGAGCCCCATGTACTCCGGTTCGAGCGCGCACAGACCGGTGGCGACGATCCGGGCGATCGGCTTGATGCCCAGGTCGCGCGCCCGGGTGTCCGACATCACCACCAGCGCCGCCGCGCCGTCGTTGAGCGGGCAGGCGTTGCCGGCGGTGACGAGGCCGTCCTCGCGGAAAGCCGGCTTGAGCGTCGCCAGCACCTCGACGGTCGTGTTCGGCCGGGGACCGTCGTCCCTGGTCATCGTCGTGCCGTTGGGCAGGGGCACCGGGATGATCTCGCGCGCGAAGAAGCCGTCGACCTGGGCTGTGACCGCGCGGTTCTGGCTGCGCGTCGCGAAGCGGTCCATCTCCTCGCGGCTGATGCCCTCGCGCCGGGCCACGTTCTCCGCCGTGTGGCCCATGGCGATGTAGAGGTCGGGGAACCCCTCGGGATTGCCCGGCAGCAGGCGCGGGTTGCGGGCGTCGCGCGGATCTGAGGTCCCGTTGACGTAGCGCGAGACGCACTCGACGCCGACGCTGAGGAAGACATCGCCCTCCCCCGCCTTGATGGCGTGGGCGGCCATGCGGGTGGTCTGGAGCGAGGACGAGCAGTAGCGGGTGATTGTCGTGCCGGGCGTGTTCAGCCCGGCCAGGATCGAGATCGCCCGGCCCATGTTGAACCCCTGCTCGCCGCCGGGCAGGCCACAGCCGCAGATCAGGTCGTCGATCTCGGCGGGGTCGAGCTGGGGCACCTGCGCGAGCACCTCCTTGACGACGTGCGCGGCCAGGTCGTCGGGCCGCACCTCCACGAGCGATCCCTTGCTGGCGCGGCCGATCGGCGAGCGCCCCGCGGCCACGATCACGGCTTCCGGCACAGATCCTTCCTCCCTCTCTGTTTCTGTTGAGCTCCGCGGGCACCCCGCGCCTCGATCCGCCTCGACGCTCCATTCTCGGCTTCGACCGCCGCCCGACCAGGCCAACCGCTCGAGCTCGCGCCCGCAGCTCCATAACCGACCCGCAGGTCGCCGACCGGCCGGCCACACGGACGCGGCCGGGCGCCTATTATCGCGCCCGCCCGAGGCCGCCGTCGAGCCGGCTCCCGGGGCTGCCGGGGTCGTGACCAGGGCAGTGATGCATGCTGCGCCCCCGCCGGTCGCAGCCGCGGCAACAGCCGCACTTGCTGCCGCGGCCGCCCGGCCACGACCCGTCTGCCCAACGATCGGTCAGGCGTCGGGCAGCTTCGGGGGGCCGCCGGCGTAGGGTTTGAGGCCGGCGTAGATGGCGAAGTTGTACGGCGTGGGCACGCCGTGCTGGCGGCCGAGCTTGACGACCGTGCCGTTGAGCGTGTCGACCTCGAGCCGCCGCCCGGCCACCAGGTCGTAGTACTGTGAGGCCCGCAGGGTCGGGTTCGAGTGCTGCACGGTGGCGAAGCGCTGCGCCGCCGCGTCCTCCGGCAATGGGATGCCGTGGGCGCGGCCCACCGCCGCCACCTCCTCCATCACCAGCCGGTAGAACTCGCGCGAGTCCGGGCAGGCGAGGATCGCCCCGAGCGGCAGCCGCAAGAGCGCCGTGAGCGCCTGGGCGCAGATGAAGATGAACTTCTGCCAGCGCAGCACATCGATCTGGTCGCTGAGCTCCGCCGTGATCCCCGCCGCCTCGCACACCTCGAGGAACCGCTCGAGCCGCGGGCTCGGCCGGCCGTCCAGCTCGCCGAAGCTGATCTCCTTCGGGGGCGAGGCGGCGTGCACGATGACGCCCGGCTCCTCGACGCGCGCCGAGAGGCCCCCCACCCCGCCGACCGCGCAGCCCGCGCCCAGCACCGCCGCCAACCGCTCGGAGGCGTCGACCCCGTTCTGCACCGGCACGACCGCCGTCTCCGGCCCGATCAGCGGCCGGATCGACTCGGCCGCCGACTCGAGGTCGGAGGATTTCACGCAGAAGAGCACGACGTCGACCGGCCCGACGCTCGCCGGATCGTCCGTCGCCTGCACCGGTACCGTGAACTCACCGTGAGTCGGCGACTTCAGCGTCAACCCGCGCCGCCGCAGCGCCTCGAGCGTCGTGCCCCTGGCGATGAACGTGACGTCCGCGCCCCCACGCGCCAGCAGCGCGCCGTAGTAGCCGCCGAGGCCACCCGCACCCACAACCGCGATCCGCATCCCCGAGCCGCCTCCCCACTCGATCTCTCGCCGCCGGTGACCGACCCGCGTAGCCCGTGGCGTCCCGCCACCCCGGCTCGGGCCGCCATCAAACCTCGTTCAGCCAGACCCGCCGGCGGCGCGTGCTCCTCCCCGGCCCGCACCGTCGGGCTCGCTCATCATACCCCACCGCGCCCGCGCCGCCGAGGTGGATAAGCCGGGGGAGCGTGCGCACGGTTCTTGCGTTGGAGCGCTCCAAGGGGCCGACCCGCGGGTCAGCCCGACCAACGCGGATAGGGAGGTGACGGCGGTGCGGTATCTGCTGCTGCTCTTGCTCGGCGTGCCGCTTCCCCTCGTGGCGCTGCTCTGGCTGTTCGGCGCCTGCAACTAACCAGTTCGCGCATGGCCGGGGAGTGGGCGTGTTCCCGGGCTCTCAAACCCGCCGGTCACGCCTGCTCGCCGCCGCGCACTCCCCAACCGGCCCCGCCCGCCGAGGACCAGAGCCGGTTGGGGGTCAGCGCGGACCGAGCGCAGGCTGCGCGACGTCAGGCTGGAGGCGGCGGAGCGCGGCCGCCGGCAGGTAGCCCAGCGCGGCGACCGCCAGGCCGACCAGCCACAGCACCGTGAAGCTACCCGTGGCGTCGAGCAGGAGGCCGAAGAGGACGCCCGAGATCGTCGAGGCGACCTGGCCGACCGCAAGCTGGAGCGACACGGCCAGGCCCGCCCGCCCCATGCCGAACGTCTCGGTCGTCAGCGTGGTCGTGATCGGCAAGGTGAACGAGAGCCCGACGCCCGCGACCAGGGCGCTGGCCGCCACAACCAGCGGCTGCCCGATGCCCGCCAGCAGCGCGAACGCCGCCACGAGCAAACCATAACCGACCAGCATCACCCGCGGCCGGCTCCCTAGCCGATCCGAGAGGCGCCCACCCAGCGGCGAGGCGACGATGAGCGCCACGTTGACCAGGGAGGCGATGGCGCCGGCCGTGGCGCTGTCGAGCCCGAACACGTTGCGCAGGTAGGTCGGCAGCCAGGCGGTGATCCCGTAGACGCTGAACAGCGCCAGGAAGGCGCAGCTCGACAAGTAGAGAAACGGCCGGCGGCCGACCACGGTGCGCACCTGCCGGGCGAACGACTCGCGGTCCGCGGCGGCCGGCCCGGGACTGCGCCGCAGCCCGACCGCGGCAACCAGCAGGCTGAGCGCCGAGAGCGCGGCCATCGCCAGGAGCGCCGCGCGCACGTCCGCGACCTGGGCCAGCAGGGGCAAGAGAAAGAGGCCGACGATCATCCCCGCGCCGGCGCCCGACTGGAGCACGCCCATCGTGGTGGCCCGGTTCGGGCTCGCGGCCAGCGTCAGCTTCACCGTCGATGAGTAGAGCGCCGCCCCGCTCAAGCCCATGACGAAGCGCAGGACCAGCGCCGTGGCAAAGTCGGCGCTCAGCGCGAAGGCAGCCGAGACGACGGTGATCGTGGCGAGCCCGGCCAGCGTCACGCGGCGGGTCGGCAGGTTGTCCGCCGCGAAGCCGGCGGGGATCTGCGCCAGAACGTAGCCCAGCAGGTAGGCCGAGAGGAGCGCGCCAACGCCCGTGTAGTCGACGCCGTAGGCCGCGCGCAGCTCGTTGAAGAACGGCACCACGTCGATCCGCTGCGCGTTGGCGACGACGAAGACACCCCACCCGGCCGCGACCGCCAGCGCGCGGTCCGCCCCGTCGCCCCCGCCCCCCGACACCTGCCCCACCCTAGATCCGCTCGAGTCGGCCGCCCGCCATAGTGATCGCCTCGACCCAGCCCGACGCCGAGCGCCCGACAACGCGCAGCTCCTCCCCGACGTAACGACCCTCGGCGATGCGGTAGCGGTCGGACCCGAGCGGTTCGAGGCGCACCCCCGGCCCGTCGTCGCGCCCCATGCGCAGGCGCAGCCCGTCGGAGGTGTGGTGGATCAGGAGCTCGTACCAGTGCGGCTTGGCGTAGCGGCCGAGGAGTGCGCGCACCGGCTCGGGCAGCGGCTCGGCGTTCGGGCGCGGCCCCGGCGGCGGCCCGAGCGCCTCGAGCGTGGCCGTGAGCAGCTCCACCGCCAGCGCATCGGCGCCGAGCGCCTGGCCGCGGTTGGCGAAGACGGCGACCGCGACCCGGTCGGGCAGCGACAGCGGCAGATAGCAGCGGTTGCCGAGGTAGGAGCCGCCGTGGCCGGCGTCGATGCGCTTCCCATGGCGGTCGAGCCGCCAGCCGAGACCGTAGCCGGTGCGCCACCCGGGCACGCTGGCATCGATCAGGTGCAGGCGGTGCATCTCGTCGCGGGTCGCGGTCGGCAGCAGGGGGGAATTGGACCATTGCAGGATCGCCAGCCGCAGCACGTCGGCCGGCGTCGAGGCGAGCATGCCGCAGGCGCTGAACGCACGCAGCTCCTGCTGCGCCGTCCGCTCGAAACGCTGCTGATCGGGCGGCATGGCGTGGCCGTGCGCGAAGCGCTCGCGCTGATCGTCGCTCAGGTGGAACGCCGTGTCGGCCATGGCGAGCGGGGCGAGCAGGCGCTCGGCGACGAACCGCTCGTAGGGCATGCCCGAGGCCGCCTCGACGATCAGGCCGAGCATCGAGTAGGCGGCGTTCGAGTACTTCAGGTGGACCAGCGGCGGAGCGACCGGCTCGAACTCGGCGATCCAGCGCCGAAACTCGGCCGCGTCGGGGAACACCCCTGCGCCCCAGACGTCGCGGCCGCCCTCGTTCGAGATGCCGGAGCCGTGGCAGAGCACATGGCGCAGCGTGACCGGCGGACGTCGGCTCGGTCGGAACTCGGGCACCCAGCGGCCAAGCTCGTCGTCGAGGTCGAGCGCCCCGGCATCGCGGAGGAGCAGCACGGCATGCGCCGTGAACAGCTTCGTAATCGAGCCGATGCGGTGCAGATGGCGCGGCGTGAGGGCCTGGTCCGGTCCGTACTGCGCGAGCCCGGCGGCGTGGGACCAGGCGACGGCGTCGTCGACCGCCACGGCCACGTTTAGTCCGGGCGTGGGCAGCTCCGCCAGCGCCCGTTCGCACCGGCGGGCGAACCGCGCGAACAGCTCGCCCGGCAGCGCGGCCGCCCGCGTTGCGTCTGCCAACCTCCACCTCCGGCATGCCCGGGCCGCTGCCCGCGCGGGTGACCATCGCTGCCGACGACCCGAGCGGCGCGGCAGGGCTTCGGCCGCGGCATCATACCAGCCTCGCCCCGCCGCCTTCGCAGCGCGGCCGGCCAGAGGCACGCGGCGGCAGGGCCAGTCCCGCCGCGTCGGCCTGGCCCCGAAGATCGGCCCGGGCGAGACCGGGCCACGGCGCCGGCCTCGAACTGCTATGATCGCGCCGACTGTCGCCCGGGCCGGTCAGGGAAGCTCGCGGTTGGCCTCGGCGGCGATGGCCGGGGCGGCTTCCCGCAGATCACCGTGCGGCTCGGCTACGGGCTGGAGGTCAGGCAGGAGCCACGCCGGTCGGTCGCGGAAGTGCTTTTGCCGTGAGCGTGGAACCGCCCTCGGCGGCGCACCGGGAAGCGGTGCGGCAGCGCCCCCGTGCCCTCGCTCCACCGGCTACACGGGCCGCTGACTGCCAGCGCCGCGCCCCCGACTTCAGCAATGTGGAGGGACCCATGGGCAGGTTGGACGGCAAGGTCGTCGTCGTCACTGGCGCCAGCCGGGGCATCGGCGCGGAGATCGCCCGGCTCTTCGCCGCCGAGGGCGGGCGGGTGATCTGCGCGGCGCGCACGCTTCGGGAGGGGGATCACCCGCTCGAAGGATCACTCGAGGGCACGGTAACGGCAATCAAGGCGGCCGGCGGCGAGGCGATCGCGGTGGCGGCCGACATCTCCCAGCCGTCGCAGTGCGAGCACCTGATCCAGACCGCGCGCGACACCTACGGCCCGATCGACGTGCTGATCAACAATGCCGCGCTGACATACTTCATGCCGGTCAAGGAGTTCCCGGTCAACCGCTGGCTGCGCTCCTGGGCCGTGAACTTCCACGCGCCGTTTATCCTGAGCCAGCTCGCGCTGCAGGACATGGTCGAGCGCCGCAGCGGCAGCATCGTCAACATCTCGTCGGGCGCCGCCATCGGCCCGGGGCGCGGCCCATACCCCGATGCCGGGCCGATCCGCGGCAACACCTGCTACGGGGCGCAGAAGGCGGCGCTCGAGCGGTTCACCCAGGGTCTCGCCCAGGAGGTCTACCAGTACGGCGTCTCGGTCACCTGCGTGTCGCCGTCGCTGGTCGTGCCGACGCCGGGCACCGTCTTCCATCACCTGGTCAGCGGCATGGACGATCCGCGCGGCGAGCCGCCGAGCCTGATGGCGCAGGCGGCGCTCCTCCTGGCAACCGAGCCCCTCGACGCAGTGACCGGGCGCGTGACCTACAGCCAGCAAATCCTGGCCGAGTTCGGCTGGATCCCGGCGGTGGAGGCACGCGGCACCGGCACCCCAGGCGGCCGCGTCGGCACCGGCTACAGCCAGATCTAGCCCCGGGGGGCGGGCCGGCCCGGTCAGACGCGCAGCCGCTGCCACCGGCCGCCGCGGAACCTGACCCAGTTGACGAGCGCACGGGCGCCCGAGTCGAGGATGTTCGAGGTGAAGACGCCCGGCAGCCCGAAGCCGAGCACGATGCCGACGAGGTAGCCGAGCGGCAGGCGCACCAGCCACATCCCAG
>JBHOQZ010001017.1:0-6632 GCA_042408635.1 Chloroflexota bacterium | reverse complement strand
CCGGTGGTGGTGTAGCCGACGGTCGCGCCGGCGTGGCCGAAGGCGTGGGCGATCATGCGCGTGGTCGTCGTCTTGCCGTTGGTCCCGGTGATCGCGATCAGCGGGATGCGGCCGTTGCTCCCCGCGGGGAAGAGGGCGTCGACGATGGCGGTGCCGACGTCGCGCGGCGTGCCGACGCTCGGGGCGAGGTGCATGCGCAGGCCGGGTGCCGCGTTCACCTCGATCACGCCGCCCCGCTGCTCGTTGATCGGCCGGGCGATGTCTTCGAGCACGAGGTCGATCCCCGCGATGTCGAGGCCGAGCACCCCGGCCGCCCGCTCGCACAGGCAGCGCACCGACGGGTGGACGCGGTCGGTGACGTCGGCGACGATGCTGCCGGTCGAGAGGTTGGCGCTCTCGCGCAGGGTGACGACCGTGCCGGCCGCGGGCACGGTGTCGAGCGCCAGGCCAGGGCGGGCGAGGTGGGCGAGCCTGATGGCATCGGGCTCGATCCGCGTCAGGACGTTGTCGTGGCCCTCGTCCCGGCGGGGATCGCGGCTCTCGATCTCGATCAACTCGGCGATCGTGTGCACGCCGTCGCCCACGACCTGCGGCGGGGTGCGCTCGCTGGCGGCGACCAGCCGGCCAGCGACGACGAGCGCGCGGTAGTCGCGCCCGGCGACTTGCTCCTCGATCAGGACGCGCCCTGCAAAGCGTGCCGCCTCGGCGAAGGCAGCGCGGACCTCGGCCTTGGTCGTCAGGTTGAGCGAGACCCCCTTGCCCTGGCGCGCGTCGAGCGGCTTGACGACGACCGGGCCGCCGATCTGGGCCCAGGCGGCCAGCGCCTCGTCAACCGACCGGACGACGAGGCCGCGCGGCACCGGGATCGCGGCACGCCCGAGCAGCGCCTTGGTGAGCTGCTTGTCGGAGGCGACCTCGACGCCGACGCCGCTCGTGCGGTCGGTCATGGCCGCCTGGGTGAGCCGGCGGTGCCGCCCCCAGCCGAGCTGCACCAGGCTCTCGTCGTTCCGCCGCGCGTGCGGGATGCCGCGCCGCGGACCCGCCTCGACGACCGCGCGGGTGCTCGGGCCGAGGCGGGTCCGGGCCTCGAGCCGCCGCGCCTCGGCAAACCGCGGCTCCGGGTCGAAAGTCTCGCCGCGCATCAGCGCCTCGACCAGCTCGACCGCCGTCTCGAGCAAGTTCCGCACGCCGGCCGCGTTCTCGCACTCGACCGCGACGTGGTAGAGGTTGGGGGCGCCGGCGTTGCGCGTCTTGCCGTGGTTGCCGCGCAGCCCGATCAGCCCCGCCAGCTCGATGGCGACGTGCTCGACGACGTGGCCGAAGTACGTGCCGCCCTCGAGGCGCTCGACGAACCCGCCGGGGTAGTCGGGGCCGCAGGTGTGCTCGTGCAGGCCGGGCAGGAGCGCGAGCAGTCGCTCCACGAAGCCGGGAACCTGGCAGCTCTCGCGCTCCGTCAGATCCTCCAGATCGAGCAGCGTCACCAGCATCGCCCGGTGGCTGTAGACGTTGGGACCGGACAGCGCCCGGACCGACACAATCCGCATGCGCGTGGACTCCTCCTCCAACCCGGCTCCGGGCCCGCCGCCCGCTGGACGCCCCCCGGCCGGGCACGACCGTTGGGGGGCAAGTCCTGTACCAGCCCACTTGTAGATCAGTCGACGAATGATGTAGGGCGGGCGGGTCGCGGGTCGGCTGAGGTCTCGCCGGACACGGTCCGGCGCCGCCGCCCCTGGCGCCATGACGCCTTTGGCACGGCGGCGATGTGCTCTGGGGGACAGCCCGGCCGCCACGGTCGGCTCAGCATGGAGGCGTACCGGGTGGCGGTACGCAGGATCACCTCAACGTGGCGAAGTAGAAAGGGTCAGAACGTTATGGCTGAGCTCTCCCGCTTCTCCCTCTCCTGGCCCGTGCGGGCCGGTCGCCGGCTGATCTGGTGGCGGCTCACGCTCCTTGCCTGGTTCATCGTTGCGCTCGGGCTGTCGGCTGCGGCTGCAGGTGGTGCCACCGTGCAGGCGGCGCCCGGCGCCGAGGCCGGCGCCCTCTTCACCCCGCGCCTGCTCTCGCCGGTCCCGGCCGGGTGGCAGCTCGAGCGCGACCCGGACGGCGGGCTCCTGCTCGCGGCCGACGACGGCGGCGCCGTGATCTGGCTCGGCGGTGAGAGCGTCGATCGGCAGACGGCCCCCGATGAGTTCGCCGAGGGCACCTACGCCGGGCTGTGCACGGCGTGGCGGGAGTGCCGCGAGGTCGGGCTGAGCCCGGCCGCGGTGCTCGGCGGCCGCGCCGGCCATCTGCGGCAGGTGTCGGGCGTGGGCCCGGGCGGCGCGCCGCTGACGGCCCTGGTGGCTACCTACGTGGCCGATGGCAAGGGTTTCCTGGCGCTGGCCGCCGCGCCGTCGGAGCGGTTCGCCGAGCGTGAGGCGCAGCTCCGCAGTCTCCTCAGCACGCTCGAGCTCGGCGCCGAGTAACGGGCCGCGCAGTCGTGGGAGACCACGCTGCTTCCCGGCAGCCGGCGCCCGGTTCCCGCACAGTAAGTTCGGCTGGCCGGGAGGTTAGCGACCTCCCGGCCAGGTGAAACGATGCAAACGCAAGGTGAAGGTGAGGAACACGATGCGTCTATTTCGATCCTCACCCTGGTTGGGCCAGGGTGAGCCGGCTACGCCAACCCAAACGCACCAGATGCCGCAGTCGCCTGTCTGCTCGAGCCGAGAGCCGGCGCCTGTAAGCGGGTTGGATTGGCCCCGCACCGTGCTGATGGGGGTGGCGCTCGGCGTGGTAGCCGGGCTGGTGGCGGTAGCCCTGCGGGTGGTGCTGGGCATCGACAGTGCGGGTGTGGTGGTAGGGGCCGCCATCGGCGGCGTCGTGGCGATGACCCGGCTTCAGTCCGCACGCAGGCGTACGGGCGAGGCTGCGGCCGCGGCAGCCGAGCCTCCGAGCCGGCCCGAGTAGCGACCGGAGGGGTGGAGATGTCGCCAACGGGTCAACGGTCGGTGGCGGTGCCCTGGCTCACGCTGGTCGCCATGGCCGGGCTCTACCTGAGCACCTTTGGCAGGGCAAACGGATCGCCCTGGTTCGGGCTGCTCGGCCAGGCGTGCTTCGGCCTCGCCCTCCTCGGCTAGGGCCGGCTGCTCCGGCACGACGGGAGTATCCTGGGACGGGCTGGCGATCGGCGGTCACTCTACTGCCGTTCGCGGCAGCGCTGGCTGGCGAGCACGGCGCTGATGGTCCTCGGCGCCCTCACGCTGGTGGGCAGCCTCGGGATCCTGGCCCTGCTCCTGATCCCGAAGCCGGGTTGAGGTGCCGCGTCTGCCGCACGCCGTGTCCCTCAACTCCGTCAAACGCGAGCGACCGAGCGCCGGAGGTGACCCCGCCTCCGGCGCTCGGTCGCTCGGCACGTCATCACGCGATTCGGGCTACGCTCGGTGTGTCGATGATCCGGTGGCATCGTTCCCAGGTCACCCAGCCCGCACCGGCTGCCGGACACCCGGGCGCCGCGCCGCGACAGCCGCCCCCGGCTCAGGTGACCACCGCGAGCCCCACCACCTCGACGCGGAGCGAAGCGGCGGGCGGCTGGCTCAGGCGATGCGGCGGCCACCCTCGATCCGCGGGAGCTCGGGAGGCGCGCCGATCGCGCCTCCCTGGGTGGCCTCGGCAGCCTGAACGGGCAGCTCGGCAGCCTGTGCCGCGGTCGCCCGCGCCAGCCGCCTGGCCTCGGCACGGGCCCGGGCGCGCGCCTGTTTGTCGGACCGCTCCTCGAGGGCGGCCTCGTGCAGCCGGACGGCCCACTGGTGCTTGCAGACAACGCCGCGGTACTCGGCATCGGGGCAGTCGCAGGAGTCGGCGGAGGTGCGCCAGACGCGGCCGGGCGCGCCGGTGGCGGGCACGAGGTAGTAGCAGAAGCGGCCCTCGGCGTCCACCGCCCGCAGCCACTCCCCGGCCCCCGCGTAGATCTGAATCGCGCGATCGATTCGGGTTTCCATCAAGGGGAACTCGCTTTCAACTGGAACAAAACGCCACAAACCAGTCCCTTATTATAGCACATTCGTTCGATTCCGCCGACTCTTTGGACGCGAATCGGGGACCGGCCTGCACAGTCGGTCCCCGATTCGCGAGGTCCCACGCTGAGTGATCAGTAGTGGACGTTGACGCGGGTGCCGTAGGTGGCGAATTCCCAGAAGAACTTGGCGTCGTTGTAGCGCATGCCGACGCAGCCGTGGCTGGTGGGGTAGTTGCCGAAGGCGCTGTCGGGCTGCCAGTAGTTCGAGTGGAGCGCGTAGCCCCCGTTGGCGAAGTACTGGGTGAAGTAGATGTTGGTCAGGTAGTAGCCCTCGGGCGAGTTCCGTGGGATGCCCAACGTCGCCGAGTCCATGGTCTCGTTGTAGACGCGGCTGAAGATGCGGAATGTCCCCGTCGGCGTCGCCCACCCCCGCTTGCCCGTCGTGGCGGGCGCGGTGTAGACGACCTGGTTGCCCACCATCGCGTGGACGCGCTGCGTCGAGAGGTTGACGTCGATCCAGCGCTCGCCCGGCAGGCCGACCCAGTTGGCGTCCGCCTGGGGGCCATCGCGCGGCGCCGGTGGCCGGTACGGCTCGGGCGCCGGCAGCGGCGTCCAGGCCGCCTCATCCCTGACGATGTTCGCCTCGCGCAGTAGATCACCGACCAGCGCCACCGTCACGTCCCCGGCGCGCGCCCAGGGCACCTCGACCTTCCATTCCTGGAGCACAGCGGCCTCGGTGCGGATCACGAAGGCGCTGTCGGTTTCGAGCACGCGCGAGGTGGGCAGGCCCCAGCGGGCGATCGGATCCTCGGCGCCGAAGTAGACGGAGCGCAGCGCCGGCCGCGTCGCCAGGAGCGCCTGGCGCGCGGTCACCTCCTGCTCGACGCTGTAGGCGCCCGTCAGGCCCAGTTCCTTCGGGTCGATCCGGGCCGGCACGGCGCGGCGCGTCTGGAGCCAGTCCTCGAGGCCCAGCTCGGCCAGCACGTCGAGCGCGGGCATCACGCGCACCGCCTTCGAGCCCGGCTCGTCGTAGCGCCCGGGCGACTCCAGCGCGGCGCGCTGGAAGATCTGGACGGTCCGGTCGCCGAGCTTGAAGCGGTGGGTGATCGGATAGCCGAGCGATTCCGGGCCGCCCAGCTTCCCGTAGGCGGTCCAGAGCGCCACGCCATCGGCGTTCGTCACGCTGAAGCCGGTGTCCGTGCCGTTGCCGGTCTGGCTGTAGAAATGCCCGCCGACCGAGAGATCCCAGTCGGGCGGCGCCGCCAATGCCGACGCCGGCCCCAGCGGGAGCATCGCCAGGGCGAGCGCCACCACCGCCATCAGCCGCCACGCGATCCCGCGCGTCCGCCCAGCCGCTGGCGGCTGGCAGTACCCGCCGGCCCATCGCCGCGTGCTCAATCCACGTCCTCCTCGTCCCACACCCGGCGCGCCCCCACGCGCGCCGGCCGGAGCGCATCCGTCACCATCCATGCAACGAAGCCCGCGTTCGCAGTGTTACTGCCGCGCGAGCCTGTACCCTGCCACCCATCAGCGTACCACGCGCCACGCCGCTTGCAAGCCATCTGGGCGCCGGAACGCCCGGTTCGGGGCGGCGCGTCGCCCCCACCCGGATTGTAGCCGGGTCGTCGCGCGCCGGCCCACGACACCCTGGCCGGGCGCTCGGCGCGGCACCTGCCCCGATGCTGCTATCATCGAGGGAACAGCGGCGCGCGGGGGCGTGGACCGGCGAGATGCGGGGTGAGACCATGCAGACAGGGATGCGCGCTTCCGGCTCGGAGAGCCGTGACGACGTGGTGCGGCCGGGCGAGGTGCGGGACGGTCGGCCGCCGATCGCGGCGTCGGATAGGACCGTGAAGACGGCCTGGCTCGCGGGCGCCGTGGCCGGCGTCGGCGCAACGCTGGTCATGGTGGCGGTGTCGCTGCTGGTGCGCCAGCTCTCGATCGCGCCCACGCTGACGGAGGTGCTGGCCGACGGCTTCACGGCGTTCGTGCCGCTCGGCGTCTTCGTCACGCTCATCCAGGCACTCGAGAGCTATGCCAAGCGCCTCCTCTTCATCGGCATCATCGGGGCCCAGCTCGTGGCCGGGCTCGCGCTCGGCCTGTTGCTGGCCGCGCGGCTCACGCGCTCCGCGATTCGCGGCGACGGGGTGGCCTGGCGCTTCGGCGCGCTGCTCGGGCTAGGCGCCTGGCTCGGGCTGATGGTCGTGGTAATGCCGCTGTTTGGCGCGGGGATCTTCGTCTCGGCGTTGCGCGCCGGCTGGGCGGTGGCGCTCATCAGCCTGGTCGAGTGGCAGATCTTCGGCGCGGCGGCGGTCTGGCTCTTCTGGCAGCTCGGCCCGCGGCCAACCGTCGACGATCTCGGGCACCCGCTGCCGGCGCCGCAGCCCGGTCGTCGGCGCTTCGTCGTGGGCGGTGGCCTGGCGGTGCTGGCGGCCGCGCTCGGTGGCCTGGGTGTGCGCACGATCCTGAGCGCGCCCACCTACGGCACGGCGCGCGGGCCCGTCACCCCCGAGCCCGCCACGACTACCGCTGCCTCGTCCCAGACAGGCACCATCGCGGCGGCCAACCCGCCGGCCCCCGCCGCCACCGCCGCCTCGGAGCCGGCCGCCGCGCCGACGGCGGTGAGCGGTCCGTCGGC
>JBHOQZ010001015.1:0-3364 GCA_042408635.1 Chloroflexota bacterium | reverse complement strand
CACGCCGAACGCGCGCAGCCCGGCGGCGGCGGCACGCATGCGCTCGATCCCCTCCTCCGTCAGCGGCCGCAGCGAGTCGTCCCCCTTCCAGTCCCCGCGGTCCATCGCGATCGCGTGCCGGATGATGTAGACCTGCATCCCTACTCACCTCCGTGGCGGCCACCGAGCCGGCCGCTCTGGCACCCGCCTCGAATCGGCCCCTGGCGCCTCGGGGAGCAATCCGAGCGGTGCAAACCCGAGCGGCGCGTCAGCGGGCGGCGCTCCTGTTCGCCGGCTCAATGTTAACACTCCGGACGGAGCGTCGCTGGCCTGCTACGATGGCCCGAGCGGCGCGTCGATGCTGCGACGAGGGGGTGCCACGGGTGGACGATGCAGAGCTGTTCACGCGCTATCCGCGCTTCGCGGAGCTGACCGAGACCTTGCAGCGCTGGGCGGCGCGCTGGCCGCGCTGGTGCCGCCTCGAGTCGCTCGGGCAGCGCCCGGAGGGGCGCGCGCTCTGGCTGATGACGGTGGGCGACCGCGTGCAGGGCGACCCCGACGAGCGGCCAGCGCTCTGGATCGACGGCAACATCCACGCGGGCGAGGTGATCGGCTCGGTCGTCTGCCTCAAGACGATCCATTCGCTCGTCACGCGGGCCGAGGCGGCAGCGGCCGCTGGTCCGGCGGACGGGGCCGAGCCGAGCCTGCTCGCCACGAACACGTTCTACGTCCGGCCGCGCGTGTCGCCCGACGGCGCCGAGCTCTACCTAACGACGCCGCATCGCCTGCGCTCGGCGCCGATCGAGTGGCCGCGCCGCCGTGAGCCGGCCCCCGGCATCCACCCGGCCGACGTCGACGGCGACGGCCACATCACCACCATGCGCCTGCCCGACCCCAACGGCGAATGGCGCGTCTCCGAGCTCGACCCGCGCGTGATGGTGCGCCGCACCGAGACCGACCGTCCCTCGACCGCCTACCGCCTCTACCCGGAGGGCGTGGTCGAGGGCGAGGTGCGCCTGCCGCTGCCCGTTGCCCCGCCGCGCTGGGGCCTCGACTACAACCGCAGCCACCCGCACAACTGGCAGCCGGAGCACCGCCAGTCCGGCGCCGGTCCCTATCCCCTCCACCCGATCGAGACACGGGTCAACGTCGACTTCATCCTGGCGCACCCCAACATCGGCATGGTGGTGTCGTACCACACCCACGGCGGCTTCTGCTTCAGGCTGCCGTCGAGCGCCCCCCTCTCCGCTTACCGCCACGGCGACCTCACCGGCGACTACGCCGCCTTGTGCCGGCGGTTCACCGAGCTGACCGGCGGGCCGGTCTTCCAGTCCTACGACGAGGCGACGGGCACGGCGCGCTACGGCTCGCTGATGGATTGGGCGTACAACCAGCACGGCCTCTATGGCTGGGTGCCGGAGCTGTGGAACGTCTGGGGTGAGGCGGGGATCGACCGCGGCGCGGCGGCGGCCGAGTACTTCGGCGAGCGCGGCGAGGCGGATCAGGTGCGCCTGCTCGAGTGGGCCGACCGCGAGCTCGGCCCCGATGCCTTCGTGCCCTGGCATGAGGTCGACCACCCGCAGCTCGGCCGCGTCGAGGTCGGCGGCTGGACGTTCAAGTACACGCATCAGAATCCGCCCGGCCGCTTCATCCCGCGCCTCGCCGACGCGCACATCGCCTGGACCGACTACCTGGCGCGCTGCCTGCCTCGGCTGGCACTCGGCGAGCCGTTGGTGGAAGTCCTGGACGGCGGGATCAGCCGGGTGCGGGTGCGCGTCGCCAACACCGCGTTCCTGCCGACGAACCTCTCGCAGCAGGCGATCGACGTGCGCCAGGCGGACCCGGTCCGCGTCGAGCTGCGGCTGGAGGGCGGTGCGACCGTCCTCGACGGCGCGCCGACGCGCACGATCGGCCACCTGGCCGGGCGGCGGCTGCGGGGCGGCCGCATCTGGGACGACCCGCGCCCCTCCGCCAACGCCGTCGACGTTGCCTGGCTCGTGCGTGGCCCCGTGGCGGGCCGGATCGTCGCCACCTCCGCCAAAGCCGGCCGGGCCGAGGTGCCGCTCGGCTGAGTCCACTGCGCTCCGGCTGGGGCACGTGGTGGCACTAACGCGGCAGGGCGGGCGGTTCGCCGAGCGCGGCGAGCTCGTCGAGCGCGCGGCGCGGATCGTGCAGCTCTTCGCCCTGGAACCACTCGGGCTTGAGGCCGAATCCGGGCAGCACCGCCGAGCGGAGATACCCCGCCTCGAGCGGGATCGGCTCGTAGTGGCCGGCCGCCCCCAGACGGTAGGCGTGCACGGTCGCCAGTGTGGGATCGATCAGCCAGTACTCCGCCACGCCCGCTGCCTCGTACTCGGCGAACTTCTCCCGGTAGTCGCGCGCGACGCTGTCGGGCGAGACGATCTCGACCGCGAGGTCGGGCGCGCCGTCGAGGAGGGTGTCGCGGACGAGGTGGCGGCGCGCGGCCGTCACGAACATCAGGTCGGGCGCGCGCAGGATGCGGCCTGGCTCGATCCGCGTCAGGACGTCGCCCACGAGCAGGCCAAGGTCCCGCCCGAGCGTCAGCAACTCGATGAGCATGCCAACGAAGAAGACGATTCGGAAATGGCGGACCGAATTCGGCATGAAAATCACAACCTCTCCGTCTTTCCATTCGGCACGCGTGTCCTCGTCGCACCACGCGAGGAACTCGGCCTCGGTGAGCCGGCGGCCGGGGTGGGGCTTGAAGGGCAGCGGAGAGAGCGCCGAGACGTTGCCCTGGTCGGGAGATGTCATGGAGAGGCTCCTTTCAAGCGCCGGGCTCGGAGCGGTCGGGCGCCGGGGCGGGCCGTGGCTCAGGCGCGGCGGGGAGCAGCCGCGCCAGCGAGTCGACGAGGCGGGTGGCGTCGGCGAACGGGTGCCCAGTGTTGTAGGGGGTGCGGACCGCCACCACGTCCATGCCGGCCGCACGCGCGGCGCGGACGCCGTTGGGGGCATCCTCGATCACCAGGCAATCCGCCGGCCGCGCGTGGAGCAGCTCGGCCGCGCGCAGGAAGATCTCCGGGTCGGGCTTGCCGTGGCGGACGTCGCTGCCGGATACGGTCACGTCGAAGGCATCGCGCAGCGAGATCGCCCGCAGCGAGGCATCGACCCAGGGGCGCGGCGACGACGAGGCGACGGCCAGCCGCACGCTGCGCTCGCGCAGCGCCGCCACCAGTTCGCGCACGCCGGGCAGCGGCTCGACGCCCTCGCTGAGCAGCGTCTCGGTGATGCGATCCTGGTAGATCTGCTCGTAGTGGGCGACCGGCTCGGGCAGGTTGTAGCGCCCGCGCAGATCGCTCCAGAAGGCGGCCGTCGTGCTGCCGAGGTGGTGGCGATAGGTCTCGTCGTCGAGGGCGTGGCCCAG
>JBHOQZ010001014.1:0-4549 GCA_042408635.1 Chloroflexota bacterium | reverse complement strand
TCGGCCAGCGCCCTCGTTCGCCCCGGCCGGTGAACCGTGCTAGGGTGAAGGCACGGCGGGCCGGCTGACCCGCCGGGACGCAAGACCCTGGAGGCACACCTCATGAGCGTTTCCGCGCCCGGCCCGGTCGCCGGGCCGTCTCGAAGCGAGCTCGATCCGGCGCTGAGGCGGGTCGAGGAGCTGGCGATCGCGGCGGTGAACGAGAACGCGCTGCCCGGACTCGGCATCGGGGTCGTGCGCGACGGCCGCGTGGTCTACCTGCGCGGGTTCGGCGTGGCCGACGCCGAGGCGAAGCACCCCGTCACGCCCGACACGGTGTTCCGCACTGGCTCGATCGGTAAGACGTTCACCGCGATCGCGCTCATGCAGCTCTGGGAGCAGGGGCGCTTCAGCCTCGACGACCCGGTCAACCGCTATCTGAAACGCTTCCGGATCGAGGCGCCGGGTCACCGGGGCGGCTCGGCGGACGGGGCCGCCCGGCCCGTGACGTTCAAACACCTGCTTACGCACACCGCCGGTCTGGGTGAGCTGCGCACGCTGACGGACCTCGTGCGGCCGGTGATCGGCCTGGGCGCCAAAGCGGGCGCTCCGCTCCCGCCGCTCGGCGACTACTATGCACCCGCGCTCCGGGCCGAGGTCCCGGCCGGCACGAAGTGGGCCTACGCGAACCATGGCTTCGCCACGCTCGGCCAGCTCGTCGAGGATATCAGCGGCCAGCCGTTCGCCGACTACATGGCCGAACACGTCTTCGCCCCGCTCGGCCTCGACCACACCGACTTCCGCCGCGGCGAGCGCGTGCGGGAGCGGTTCGCGCGCGCCTACCAGCTCAAGGGGAGCCGACTCAAGCCGGTGCCCGACTACGAGGTGATCCCATCGCCGGCCGGCTCCTCCTACGCGAGCGTGCGCGACCTGGCCGACTACGTGGCGGCGCTCCTGGGCGGCGGCCGCAACGCCCACGGGCAGGTGCTCAAGCCGGAGACGTTGCGGTTGATGCTCTCGCCGCACTACCAACTCGACCCGCGCCTGGCCGCGATGGGCCTCGCCTTCCTGCTGGACAGCTACGACGGACACCGCGTCGCCGGGCACGATGGCGGCTGGCCCGGCTACGTCGCCTCGATGCTCTTCGCGCCGGACGACGGCGTCGGCGTGGTCGCCTTCGCCAACACCTCGACGTCGGCGCTGGGCAAGTTGACCCCGGCGGTGCTGCGCCACCTGCTCGATCTGCCCGATCCGGCGAAGCGTCTGCCCCGGCCCGATGTGGTCGAGCGGATCGACCTCTGGCCGGAGCTCTGCGGCTTCTACGGCCCGACGCCCGGCCTGCTCACCAATCTGCGGCTGTGGTTCGGGCTCGGCGGGGAGGTCGAGGTGTTCGTGAAGGAGGGGCACCTGGCGATGCGGGCGTTCAGCCCGGTCGCTGGGGCGTTGCGCTCCGGCCTACGCCTCTACCCGGTCGACCCGGAAGACCCGCTCAGCTTCCAGGTGATTTACGAGGACGCCACCTATCCCGTCGTCTTCCGCCGCAGCGCAACCGGCGCGGTCGACGCGCTGCTTGGTTTTCCGCCGCTCACGGTGCTGCACAAGCGCCCGGCGCTCCAGAGCCTGCGCGTGCGCACCGCGCTGGCCGGGGCGGGCCTAGTCGCCGGCGGCGTGGCCGCCGCGGCACTCACCGCCTGGCGGCGCCGGCGCTCGTAGTCGCCCGAGGCAGTCACCCGAGGCGACATGGCCACCCGCTTCCCGGTCGGCCAGCGCGGTCAGCCCCTTGCCGGTCGGCGGGCGCCGTTCGCGCATCGGCCAACCGCCGTGATCGCCGCGCGCGGCTCAGCGGCCCGCCCCTGCCCCTGGATTGGGTACGCCAGCCGCCGGAGGCGCGTCGAGCGCGGCGATCACGGCCGCCAGGTCGCCCGCCAGCAGGCTTGGCACGTGCAACCGTAGTCCCCGAAACCCGTGGCTCTCGATCATGCCGCGCCGATCGGGCTCGATGCGGGCGTAGCGGCCCTCATGCAGCCGGAGCCAGTCGAGCGCCCCATCGAGCACGCGCCAGACAATGTACTCGGGCACGCCGGCGCGCTCGTAGGCCGCGAGCTTGTCGTGCAGATCGTAGGAGGCGCTGCTGCCGGCGACCTCGACCACCAGATCGGGCGGGCCTTCGAGGTAGCCGTCGGCCACCCGGAGGCGGGAGCTGCCGGGCGCGAGCCGGAAGAGGCAAGCGTCGGGCTGCACCTCGGTCATCGCGTCGAGGAGGACCGTCACGTTGTCGCCGACCTCAACGCCGGGGGCGCGGAGCCGGTAGGTGTTGAGCCAGGTGATGACGTCGGCGTGCTGCCGACCGTGGACGCTCCAGCGGACGGGTGAGGCCACGTAGACCACTCCGTTGACGAGCTCGGCCTTCTTGATGTCGGGGCGGGCGAGGTAGCGGCGGTGGAACTCGCTTCGTGTGAGCCGATCGCCCGATTCGAGCAAGACAATCTCCGGCGCCGTGGCGGACACTCTGGTCACCTCGTCGGATCGCGGGGCACGTGCTCACAGTGTAGAGCGCACCCCCGCCGGCAACAACCGTCGACCGCGACACGTCGGGCCGCCCAGGCAGAGGGGAGCGCCGCAGTGCGGCGGGATGGCGGGCTGGCAGGTGGGCGCCGTCGGCCCTGCTCGGCAGCGGCAGGAAGTCGTCGCCGTGGGTGCGTGCCTCGTGCCGGGCCGGGCTGTCGGCCACGGCCAGACGTTGCCTTGACAAGCGGCGGGTGGGCGTGTATGGATGCGCTGGTAGTCCCGGCGACCATCTGGAGGCCCTTACGTGGCGCAGCCCGACCCCACCCCTCCGCCGAGCGCGGCCTCGCCCATCGCGATCCCCGATCTGAATCTGCGCATCCCCGGCCCGGTGCCCGTGCCGCAGCGCGTCCTCGAGGCAATGGCGCGGCCGATGATCAACCACCGCGGCCCCACCTTCCGGCGCATCTTCCACGAGATCACGGAGAACCTGCGCCGCGCCTTCGAGACGCACCACGACGTGCTCGTGCTCAGCGCGTCGGGCACGGCGGGCCTCGAAGCGGCCATCGTCAACACGCTCTCGCCGGGTGACCGCGTGCTGGCGGTGGTCATCGGCGTGTTCGGCAAGCGCTTCGCCACCATTGCCCGCCGCTTCGGCGCCGACGTCGTCACCTACGCGGTCCAGCCCGGCGAGGCCGCCGACCCGGCCGAGCTCGCGCGCCGGCTGCACGAGGCGGGACCGTTCAAGGCGGTGCTCATCACGCACAACGAGACCTCGACCGGGGTGACGAACCCGCTGCCCGAGCTGTCGGCGACGGTGCAGGCGGCGGTCGGCGCGGGTGGCACGCACCCGATTGTGCTGGTCGACGCGATCAGCTCGCTGGCCGCGATCGAGTTGAAGACCGACGCCTGGGGCTGCGACATCGTCGTCGCCGGCTCGCAGAAGGCGTTCTTCATCCCGCCGGGCCTGGCGATGGTGAGCGTGAGCGAGCGCGCCTGGGCGGCCAACCGCGAGGCGCAGATGCCCCGCTTCTACTTCGACTTTGCGCTCGCGCGGCAGGCGGCCGCCGAGGGCAGCACGCCCTCGACGCCGGCGGTCTCCCTCTTCTACGGCCTGCACGAGGCGCTGCGGATGATCCTCGACGAGGAGGGTCTGGGGGGCTTCCAGGCGCGCCACGCTCGCGTCGCCCGGCGGGTGCGCGACGGGGTGCGCCGCCTCGGCCTCGAGCTCTTCGCGCCCGATGCGATCGCTTCCAACACGGTGACGACGGTGCGGGTTCCGGCGGGGATCGAGGCCCGAACCCTGCTGCGCGAGCTGCGCGACGAGCGCGGCGTCGAGTTCGCAACGGGTCAGGGGCGGCTCGCCGACACGATCTTCAGGATCGGCCACCTCGGCGCGGTGACCGAGGCCGATATCGACGGCGCGCTGGCCGCGCTCGGGGCGGCGCTGCGCGACCGCGGCGTCGTCCGTGCCGCCACGTCCGGCCCATGACGCCGTTCTCGCGTCTGACGCTGCCGCAGCGGATCGGCTCGGCGCTCATGGTGCTGGCGTTCCTCGGCGCAACGGCCCTCTACGTGCTCGGCTTGGCCGCGCCGCTGATCGTCGAACGGTTCCGGCTGGCCATCCCAACCGCCGAGGCACCGCCGCCGCTGGCCGGGCTGCCGGAGCCGCCACCGACGGGTGCCGCGGGCGCTCAGACCACCGCCGCCCCGACCGAAACGCTCGTGCCCTCGCCGACCACCGCCGTGGCGCTGGCGCCAACGACGCCCACGCCGCCGCCCCTCGAGTTCGACGACGTCCGGCTCGAGCCGACCCCGACCCAATTCAACCCGAATGCAGCAGCGGTGCGCCAGCCCCAGCCGGTCGCCACCCGCGCGGGCATCACGATCTACCCGACGGTGGCGGCCACTGCCACCACGCCGCCGCCACCGACGCGGATGCCGGTCGCACCGACCGCGCCACCGGCCCCGGTCGCCACGGCAACCCCGGCGCCCGCACCGGCCGGCGGCAATCCGATCGGCTCACCGGTGCCGGCTCCGGCCGCCACGACCGCGCCCACACCGG
>JBHOQZ010001007.1:0-6152 GCA_042408635.1 Chloroflexota bacterium | reverse complement strand
CCCGCTGACGACCACCACGCCGGCCGCCGCCAGATCGGCCGCCAAGCGCCGGGCCATCTCGCGCCCGGAGGGGGTGGCGCTGCGGGTACCGACGATGGCAACGGCCAGCTCGTCGCTCGGCCGCAGCTCGCCACGCACGTAGAGCACGGCCGGGCGATCCGGGATCTCGCGCAGGAGGCGCGGATAGCCGGCGTCGAGCGGCGTGAGCACCTGCACGCCGAGCGCAAGCACCCGCTGCCAGAAGGCGGCGGGCGTGATCTTCTGCCGGTGGGCCGCCAGAGCCCGCGCCGCGCGCTCGTCGAGTCCGGCGGTGCGCAGCCGCTCGACCGGCGCCTGCCAGACGGCCTCGGCCGAGCCGAAGAGCTCGACGAGCCGGGCGTGGCGGACGGCACCGATCTCGGGGGCCGCGGCCAGCGCGGCCCAGTGCAGCCGCTCGCGGTCGGTGAGCCCCTCGGGCCCGGCGTTCACGGCGCGCTAGCGGCGGGCGCGCTGGGTGCGCGGGCGCGGCCCTCGGCGCCAGAGCCGGAACGCGTTGACGAGCGCGTACATCCCGAAGAAGCCAGCGACTCCGGAGATGATCGAGGCGACAATCGGCGTCTGGATGCCGACGGTCTCGGCGGTGGCCGCCTCGTTCGCGGCGGCGATGATCGTCCAGATCGCGAAGATCAACAGGACGACACCGGCCACCAGGGAGATGCCGAGGTTGATCTGGTGCTGGCGGACGTCGTCGGGCGAGGGCGGGCGGCGGGTGATGAAGCGCTCGCGCTCGAGCTCGGCCCCGTAGATGACGCGCGGCCCGCTCGCCGCGGTGCCGGCCGGTCGTTCGCCGGCCGGCGCGGTGGCGGTGCTGCCGCGGATGCCCGGGACGTTGGGGGGCCGAGGCGGGCCATGGCGCTTGCGTGAGCTGCGGCGCTCGGGCTGCCGCGGCGACTTGCTCATGGTTCTGCCTGTCCTTTTCCCTGTTTGCGCGCGGCATTGTAGCATGGGAGCAACCCCCGCGAGAGGGGGTGCACGATGGAGGCCACCCGCCAGGCTGAGCGGGCCGGGCGGCTGGAGGCCGCGCCGCCGGGGCGTCGGCCGAGCCCGAGTCGCCTGCGTTGGCGCGCTTTCGCCGCGGCGCCGCCCCGACGCGGTTGACGGCGCTACCGCGCCGGTGATAGGGTCAGGCAGGAGACCGGGAGGTGGAATCGCGATGCCGATGTACGAATACGCCTGCACAGGCTGCACGCATACCTTCGTCACCCGGCGCACCGCCGACGAGCGCGACGCCGCGATCGCTTGTCCGTCGTGCGGCGGCGGCCACGTCAAGCGCCAGCTCGCCACGTTCATGATCGCCGCGCGCCCGACCGCCAACGCCAACGCCAACGGCAACGGGAGCTGCCACGCGGCCGATCCGGGTGCTGCCTGCTCGCCTACCCGCGGCCACGGCTTCGGCTGCGCCTGCTGCTCATAGGGACGAGCCCCCTTGCCCCCAAGCCTGGGGGAACCGACAGAGAGGCTTAGCGGGATGCGGTCCTGCGGGAGCGACCGGGCGGGTGAGGGAGGCCCGCCCTGTCCTCCAACGCTGGGGGGAACCGGCCGGGAGGGGAGTGCGAGTCGCCCCCTAACCCCCTAGCCTGGGGGGAACGGACCTGGATGCCGACCGCGATCATGCCACTGGCGTGCGATATCGCTGCCGTGATCGGCCGGCTCCAGGCGGCATGCTCCCGGGTCGCCCGAGCTCCGCTGCCGCAGAGACGAGGGGATCCGCTGCACCATCACTACCGGTCCGCCCAGGCTTGAGGGCAAGGGGGCCGACCTGCACCACATGCCTGCCGGTTCCCCCAGGCTTGGGGGTTAGGGCCCGCTCCTATGCCTGCCGCAGACGCGGTCGAGCCTCGCACCCCGTCCCTGCCGGTTCCCCCAGCATTGGGGGTGAGGGGGCAGCCGCTCGCTGGAGGTAGGCACGGAGCCGCTGGGCGGCGCGGGCGCGGTGGCTGATGGTGTTCTTCGCCTCGGCCGGGAGCTGGGCGAGCGTCAGGCCGCGTTCGGGGAGCAGGAAGACCGGGTCGTAGCCGAAGCCGCCGGTGCCGGCCGGGGCGTGGGCGATTCGCCCCTCGACGGTGCCCTCGACGAGCGTGAGGCGGCCGGCGGCATCGATGTAGGCCAGCGCCGCCACGAAGCGGGCGGTGCGCGCGGGGTCGGGCACCCCTTCGAGCTTGCGCAAGAGGAGCGCCACGCGGCCGCGGTCGTCGAGGTCGGGGGGGCCGTAGCGGGCGGAGCGCACGCCCGGCTCCCCGCCCAGTGCGTCGACGACCAGTCCCGAGTCGTCGGCCACCGTCGGCAGGCCGGTGCGCTCGTGGTAGAAGCGGGCCTTCTGCTCGGCGTTCTGGGCGAAGGTGTCGCCGGTCTCGGGCGCCTCCTCGGCTAGGCCGAGGTCGGCCAGGCCGACGACGTCGAAGCCGCAGCCGTCGAGCAGCGCTCGGAACTCGCGCAGCTTGCCAGGGTTGTGGGTGGCGACGAGCAGGCGCGGCCGGTCGGTCGCGGCATGGGGTTGGGCCACTGATGAGCCTCCTGGAGCAAGAGATCGAGCGGGAGCGCGGGTGTGGGGTTCCACATGCATGGTAGCGGGGTCGACGGCCGATCTCCCCATGGCGCCGACTGCCCCGAGATGACCGGCGGTGCTCGGCAGCGGGGCGGCGTGAGCGGTTCGAGGCCTGACTGGCGCGGCTGGGCAGTGGTGCGCTCCCTCTGGGCAGGGGTCGTGCTGCTGGTGCTCGGGCTGGTCGTGCCCGGCCGCGCCGCGGCGGAGCCCTGGTTGCCGCCGGCGCTGGTCGAGCCGGGCGCCGAGCAGCCCGCGCCGATCACCGGCGCCACGCTGGCGGCGATCCGCGCTCCGGTGCCCACGGTCACCGGGACGAACTACGCCGCGGCTGACGCTGCCAGCGGGCGGCTGCTCCTTGGCCGGGCCGAGCGCCGCCCCCGCGCCATGGCGAGCCTGACCAAGATCATGACGGCGCTGCTCGCGCTCGAGACGGGGCGCCTGGACGACGCGGTTGCCATCGACGTCGATTACCGTCGCCTGGGTGACAGCTCGGTGATGGGGCTGCTGCCGGGCGAGCGCCTCACGCTGGAGGAGCTGCTGTATGGGCTGCTCCTACCCTCGGGCAACGACGCCGCGATGGCGATCGCGCGGCATCTGGCCGGCTCGGAAGAGGCGTTCGTGGCGCGCATGAACGCCCGCGCCGCCGAGCTGGGACTGCGCCAGACGCACTTTGCCAACCCGCATGGTCTGGATGAACCCGGCCACTATAGCTCGGCCGAGGATCTGCTCGCGCTCGCCCGCGTCGGCATGGCAAACCCCACCTTCCGTCAGATCGTGGCGACGCGCTCGAAGGTGATCGAGGGGCGCCACACCACCTATACCCTCACCAACTCGAACCAGTTGCTCGGGGTCGTGGCGGGCGTAGACGGCGTCAAGACGGGCACGACCGACAACTGTGGTCAGTGCCTCCTACTCTCGGCCACGCGCGGCGGGCACCGGGCGCTCCTGGTCGTGCTGGGCAGCCAGGCACGCTGGGACGATGGCCGCGTGCTGGTGGAATATCTCTTCGGCCGCTTCCGCTGGATCGAGGTGCGACCAGTCGCGGGCTGGGGCGCCACCCTGCTCACCGAGAGCGGCCGGCGGCTCGCGAACGTGCCGGAGGCGCCGCTGCCCCCGCTGCCCGACTGGCAGGCGGCGCTGGTCGCGGGCGAGGTCTGGCCGGGTCCGGGCAACACAGCCTGGCTGCACCTCTCGGCGGCCGGCGAGCCGCTCGTTACGCCGCCAGCGCGCTGAGCCAGGTAACGCGCGCCGCCCCGCGTCCCGCGTACCCCGCTCGCCCCGACCGCTGCGCCGGGCGCTGCCACAGCTGACCGCGAGCGCACGGCGGTTTGCGCACGCGGGGAGCGGCCGGGAGGAGGCAACAACGTCGCGTCAAGAGTTGGGGCGCGGTCTTGACAGGCGGCTGGGCGGGCACCTATACTCGAAGGGCGATTGGAACATTTGTTCTATTCGTCAGGTGATCCGGCGTCGCCCGACGTCGGGGCTGTCGAGGGAGGTGCTGGATGATCGACTGGCTCGTCGAGTATCAGTTCGCCCAGGACTGGACCGATGCCGAGATGGCGAGCGAGTTGGGCATCAGCCGCGTCTACTGGAACCTGCTTAAGAACCGCCGCGCGCAGCCGGGCCCGAAGGTCGTCCGGGCGACGTTGGAGCGGTTCCCGCAGGCGCTCGACGCGGTCGCGCGCTCGGCCGGGGTCAGCCATCTCTGGTAGCGTCCGGGCGCGCCGCGTGCCGAGCTGGGGCGTGGGGTCGAGCCTGTCGGATCCTCCCCCCGGCCCCGCGCGGCGCGCCGTGCTTATCCCTCACCTGTGGTACGCTTACAGCGTTGTTCCGGGGTTGAGCGTCCCGCACTGTGACAGCCGCCTGCCGGTGCCTCGCCCGCAGGGCGTGACGCCCACGTCCAGATCGAGCAGGAAGGAAGGGAGACCGCGATGCCGACCGACGAGACGCTGCCAGCGCTGGCTTCGAGCGAGAACTTCGACGTCTATCAGGATGAGGAAGGCGGCGCGGTCGTCCTCGTCTTCAACACCAACGCGGTCACCGTCGCGATTGACCGTGAGGATTTCGACGAGTTCGCCCGCGTGATCGCCGAAGCCGCCAAGAACCTCGATCGCAAGTAGGCGGCGTACACCCCGCGACCCGGGCTGCCTCACCTACCCGCACGACCCGCATCCGGCCGCTGACGGCCCCGCGCTGCACGCCGTGCAGCCGACGCCGATCGGCGGCGCGGCGTCTCCAGGGCTCCCCGCTCCGTCATCACCGCGATCGCTCCTGATGCCCCCACCCGGCGCCTGGCGCGCGATGTGCAGACGACGCTGAGGCAGGGGCCGCCGCAGCCCGCGGAGGGGCCGCTTTGACACTGCCCGCACGCCGCGGCTAGAGTGGACTCCCATGGACGATGTGACCACTATACGCCCACCTCTCGCGAGGCGCGCGACCTGGAGGAGCAGGATGCAGAACAGACT
Source organism: Chloroflexota bacterium (assembly GCA_042408635.1). Lineage (GTDB taxonomy): Bacteria > Chloroflexota > UBA6077 > FW602-bin22 > JBHOQZ01 > JBHOQZ01. The sequence goes on along the minus strand of JBHOQZ010001007.1, from coordinate 1,103 downwards.
GAGCCGGGCGCGGCCGTGGTGGCGAGTCGGCGCGCTGGCCACGGCCGCCGTGTTGCTTGCCGCTTCGCTCGCAATCGGCAGTTCGGCGGGGGCGCAGACGGGACCGCCCCGCCTCGAATGCGGTCGGTCGGTCAGCTATCAGATCGTCTGGCCCGCGACGAACGTGACGCCGACGCCGGTCGTCTTCCCCTTCGACGCAGTCGCTGGGCAGGATGTAAGCTTCACATTCATTATCAACGGGCCGCTCTGGTATCAGGACTATCTCTCGGCGCAGCTCTACGACCCCAGCGGCCGCACGCTCTACGGCGATCCCTCCGGCACCTACCGCCTGACGACGAGCGGCACCCACAGCATCCAGGTGTACGGGATCGTCAACCCGCAGACCGCCGTCGGCGGGCGGGCGGTGGCGCAGCGGACGTCGATGCCGTTCACCATCGCGCTGCGCTGCTCGCCGCCGCCGGCCACACCCACCCCCGCGCCGACGCCACCGCCCGCGCCGACACCGACCCCGGCACCCGAGTCCGAGGGTGAGGGCGAGTAGGCCACCGGCCCGGCCCAACGAGCCTGCCGTGTGGGAGGAGATCCCCGCGATGTCACCCGGTAACAACCCGGCACCCGCCGCCGACCGCCCGCGCGGACGCTCCGTCGATGTCCTGGCCCATGTCTCGGGCACAAACTACCCCGCACCCGCTCCCGACCGCGCGCAGGGACGCGCCGCGCGCCAGCCGACTGCGCCGACGCTGCTGGCGCTGGCCGCGCTGCTCGCGGGAGCTCTGCCGGCGGCGGCCCAGTCGGGACCACCGCGCCTGGAGTGCGGCCAGTCCGTCGAGTACCGGCTCGTCTGGACGGCAGCCAACGTCTCCCCGACCCCGGTCGTCATCCCGTTCGAGGGTGTGGCCGGCCAGACGGTGAGTTACCAGTTCAACGTGCGCGGTCCGCTCTAGTACCAGGACCATGTCAGCTCGGTGCTCACCGCGCCGGGCGGGGCGGTCCTGACCGGCAACGCCGAGGGCAACTACCGGCTGCCGGCCACGGGCACCTACGCGATCCAGGTCTACGGCTATCCCGGCTCTGCCATCAGCGGCGACGTCAGCATCGCCCAG
>JBHOQZ010001005.1:0-1281 GCA_042408635.1 Chloroflexota bacterium | reverse complement strand
GCGGCCGAGGGGCCGGCGGCCGCGATCGGGCCGTTCAGCGAGGCGATCGCGCTGGTGCGCGGCACGGACCTCGAGGTGGCGCTGCAACTGCGGCAGCGGTTGGCGAAGGTGGCGCCGACCATGCCGGGGGTGCGCCAGTCGCTCATCTCGACCTACATGAATATGGGGCGGGCCACCGAGGCGCTGGAGGAGGCCCTGCGCTACGCGAGCGAGTTGCGGGCGGCCGAGGACTGGTCCGGCGCGGCGACTATGCTCCGCCAGGTGCTCCAGCTCGATCCCTGGCACCGCGAGGCACTGCTCGACCTGGGGATCGCCCTGGTCCACCTCGACCAGCGCGCCGAGGCCGAGCGCACCTTCGAACGGCTCATCCGTCTCGACCCCGAGAACCAGGCGGCACAGGAGCAGTTGCGGAGGGTGCGGGACGCGGGAGGGGCGTAGGCCGTGGGTCAGACGTTTGAGTTTCTGCGGCCGACGCTCGAGCGCCTGGATCTCTGGGCCGTCATCGACATCGCCGTCGTCGCGCTCCTGATCTACCTCGTCGTCGGCTTCTTCCGCGGCACGACCGCCTCCTCGGTGCTGGTCGGGCTCATCCTGCTGCTGCTCGCCTTCGCGCTGGTGCAGAGCGTGCCCGGCCTGGTCGTGCTCAACTGGTTGCTCAAGAACAGCCTGCCCTGGCTACCGATCGCGCTCATCATCCTCTTCCAGCCGGAGCTGCGCCGGGCCATGGAGCACCTCGGGCGGGTGCGCGCCCTGCCCCAGTCACTGCGCGCCTCCCCGGGCAACCTCGCCCACACCATCGACGAGCTGGCGCGGGCCGCCGCGCGGCTGGCCGAGCTGCGCTACGGCGCGCTGATCGTGCTCGAGCGCGAGACTGGCCTGCAGGACTACAACAACGGCGTCCAGATCGACGGGCTCGTCTCCTCCGACTTCCTCGTCAGCATCTTCTACCCCAACGCGCCGCTGCACGACGGCGCCGCCATCGTGCGCGGCGACCGGGTGATCGCGGCGAGCTGTCTGCTGCCGCTCACCAACAACCCGCAGGACCAGGCGCTCGGCACCCGCCACCGGGCCGGCATCGGCATCACCGAGGAGACGGACGCTATCGCGATCATCGTCTCCGAGGAGACGGGGCAGATCTCGCTCGCCAACAACGGCGTCCTCCGGCGCGACTTCGACCAGGACCGGCTGCGCCGCGTGCTGACGCTCCTCTACCACCCCACCCCGGCCGCCCCGCGCTGGCGGCTGCCGCGCACGCTGCTGCAGCCCCTCGCCGGCGCCCAG
>JBHOQZ010001000.1:0-1098 GCA_042408635.1 Chloroflexota bacterium | reverse complement strand
GTCGGTCAGGCGGTGCGCGAGTTCGCGGGCGAGCGCATGGAGGCGGCACTGGTCGGCCACGACAAGCAGACGCGCCAGGGCGAGATCGACCAGATCGTCGAGGAGACGCACGCCCGGTTCGACGAGCAGTTCGACCCGAAGTCGGTCGCCCAGGCGCTCGACGACCTCGAGAAGGAGATCGTGCGCCGCAACATCCTCGAGCGCGGGCTGCGCCCCGACGGGCGCGCGCTCGACGAGATCCGCCCCGTGAGCTGCGAGGTGGGGCTCCTGCCGCGCACCCACGGCTCGGGCCTCTTCACCCGCGGCCAGACGCAGGTCCTCTCCATCGCCACCCTCGGCTCGGTCGGCGACGAGCAGTTGCTCGACAACCTCGGCATCGAGCCGACCAAGCGCTACCTCCACCACTACAACTTCCCGCCCTACAGCACGGGCGAGGTGCGGCCGCTGCGCGGCACCGGCCGGCGCGAGATCGGCCACGGCGCCCTGGCCGAGCGCGCGCTCCTCCAGGTACTGCCGCCTAAGGAGGATTTCCCCTACACGATCCGCGTCGTCTCCGAGGTCGTCTCCTCGAACGGCAGCACCTCGATGGGCTCGGTCTGCGGCAGCACGCTCGCCCTCATGGACGCGGGTGTGCCGATCGCCGCCCCGGTGGCCGGCATCGCCATGGGCCTGATCACCGACGAGGGCGGCAACTACCGCGTCCTGAGCGACATCCAGGGCATCGAGGACCACCTGGGCGACATGGACTTCAAGGTCGCGGGCACCGAGCGGGGCGTGACCGCGATCCAGATGGACATCAAGGTCAAGGGGCTCACGCGCGACATCCTGGAGCAGGCGATCGAGCAGGCTCGGACGGGCCGGCTCTTCATCCTCGGCAAGATGCTCGAGGTGATCCAGGCGCCGCGCGAGTCGCTCTCCCCGTACGCCCCGCGCGTGACGAAGATCCAGATCCCGGTCGACAAGATCGGCACACTGATCGGCCCGGGCGGCAAGACGATCCGCGGCATCCAGGAGGAGACGAAGACCAAGATCGACGTCGAGGACGACGGCACCGTCTACATCTCGGCCGTCGATGGCAGCGCGGCCGAGGCCGCCCAG
>JBHOQZ010000998.1:0-5233 GCA_042408635.1 Chloroflexota bacterium | reverse complement strand
GTGGGCGGGCGCCGGCACCCCGTCGACTGCGGCCGGCCACGCGGCTCGAGCCGGAGGCAGGAGCGGTAGCCGCCGCGGGCTCGAGGCGGCCGCTGCGCCAGAGCTGGAACGCGCACCCGATCACGACGGCGACGAGCGCGAGGTACCCGATCGTCCAGACGAGGCTCTGATCGCTCAGGCGCAGGACCGGCTCGAGCAGGATCGGGTAGGCGAGCAGCGCCAGCAGGCTGCCGACGTTGCTGGCGCCGTAGAGGAAGTAGGGGTCGCGCGCGGCGTGGTGGCCCGACTCGGCGAACCAGCGCTGGAGCGTGGGGCCGCTGGTCGACACGACGAAGAACGGCAGCCCCACCGCCACACCGAAGAGCGCGAGGAGCCAGAGGATCGGCGTCGTCTCGGTGGGCGGCTGCCAGCCGGTCGGCACCGCGATCGGCAGCGCGATGAGCGGCGCCAGCAGCAGCGCGCACTGCACGAGCGCCTGGCGTCGCGTTCCGAGCCAGCGGGTCGAGAGGTGGGCGTAGCAGTACCCGGCGAGCAGCACGACCTGGTAGAACAGCATCGCCGTGATCCAGACGGACGGCGAGCCACCGAGCAGGGGCAGCACCATGCGCGCGAACATCGGCTGGATGAGGAACAACAGGAATGCGCTCAGGAAGAGCGCGATCACATAGAGCGCCAGCACCTGTCACCCCTGGACCGCACCGGTCCCCGGTCCGCCCGACCACCGTCCCGCTCCCGTTTCCGGGCAACCTCCACGCGGGAGCGGTAGACGCCGCGCCGGAACGTGCTGGGGGCAAGTAAAGCGGGTTGTTCCGGAAAACGCAACTACCGGCGCAGACACCTCCGCACGCGCTACCCAGGGGCAGCCGACGGATCAGGGGTGGGGCGAAGGCGGTGAGCCGTGGCAGTACTCACTGCCCGGCGGATCCGTCCCGCTGCCGTCCGCGCGGCCGGAGGTGAGCCGCGAGCGGGCTCACCGGGTCCGGCCGCCCGCGGCCGCGCGCTTCGCCACCCTGGCGCGGGAACGCCGTCGGCGTGGCCGCAGCTGTTCTACACTGGGGCCGGTGCGACGAGTTGGAGGAGAACACGATGACCGTGGCCGGGCCCCTCAAGCTGGGCGCCGCGATGCCGATCGAGGCGTTGCCGCGCTTCCGCGACTGGCTCCTGAGCGAGCAACGCGACCTCGAGCTCCAGGACCCGACCGAACTCGAGGCGCTCGACGGCGATTGGGCGCCCCGGCTGCGGCAGGCGCGCGCCGCCCTGACCGGCTTTCGCGGTCGCCTCGGCATCCACGGTCCGTTCGAGGGCCTGCCGATCCTGACCCGAGAGCCGCGCATCCGGGCTGTGGTGATAGAGCGACTACAGCAGGCGCTCGCCTTCGGCGCCGAGCTCGGCGCGACCCACATGGTGGTGCACAGTCCACTCCGCTTCATGGGTGGGGCGTGGCTGCCGCATTCGCCGGCCTACGGCCGCGCGGCGCAGTTCGAGCTGATCCACGCCTGCCTTGACCCGGTGGTCGAGTACGCCGAGTCGGTGGGCTGCACGCTCGTGCTCGAATGCATCGACGACAAGAACCCCGAGCCGCTGGTCGCGCTCATCCGGTCCTTCGGCTCCGAGCGCGTGCGCCTCAGCGTGGACGTCGGCCACGCCTACATCGCGCACACCTTGGGTGGCGCTCCGCCGGACGCCTGGGTCCGGGCCGGCGGCGAACTGCTCGCGCACGTCCACCTGCAGGACACCGACGCGCAGATCGACCGCCACTGGCCGCCCGGCCACGGCCCGATCAACTGGCACGCCCTGTTCTCCGCTCTGCGCGACGCCCCCGCCGAGCCGCGCCTGCTGCTCGAGGTGAAGAGCGAGGCCGACATCGCCAGCGGCGCGGCCTACCTCTCCGCTGCCGGCCTGGCCTACTGACGCATCGGCCCGCCAGCTCGCGTTTCACCGTTGAGACAGGCGCCCCGCCGCATCTGCGGCCCGTCCCGCCCCTCCCCTCGAGGTGAGCTCTCGCGCGATCCGCGCCGTTCTCCCCGCCGGGCCGCAGCGCCACGTTGCAGTGCCCGTCTCCGTGACCGATCATGCGGAGCGAAATGGGTGAGTTGAGAGGTAGCGGGGATGGCCGGGACGATGGTTGAGCAGAGCGGGGCGCTCGCGGAGCTGGTGCAGGCGGCCATGGAGCGGCACAGCGTGCCGGGGGTTGCCGTGGGCAGCTGGCACGACGGGGAGGAGCGCCTCGCCGGCTTCGGCGTGACGAACATCGAGCACCCCCTGCCCGTCGACCCCGACACGATTTTCCAGATCGCCTCCATCAGCAAGACGTTCACCGCCACGGCGATGATGCGCCTGGTCGAGCGCGGCCAGATCGAGCTCGATGCGCCGGTGCGCCGGTACCTGCCCGACTTCGCGCTGCGGGACGAGGCGACGGCCGCTGGCCTCACCGTCCGCCAACTCTTCCTGCACGTGGCCGGCTTCGAGGGCGACTACTTCGACGACTTCGGCCGCGGCGACGACGCGCTGGCCCGCTATATCGCCTCGCTGCCCACGCTCAAGCAGGTGACGCCGGCGGGCGAGCGCTGGTCGTACAACAACGCCGCGTTCAACGTGGCCGGGCGCGTGATGGAGGTGGCGGCCGGGCAACCCTTCGAGACGCTCCTGCGCGAGCTGGTGCTCGACCCGCTCGGCCTGGACCACACCTGCGCCTTCCCGGAGGAGGTGTTGACGCATCGGGTCGCCGCCGGACATACGCGCATCGACGGCCGGGTGATCGTCGTGCGGCCGTGGGGGTTCGCCCGCGCCTGCGTGCCCGCCTTCGGGCTCGCCTCGACGGTGCGCGACCTCCTGCAGTACGCCCGCTTCCACCTGGGCGATGGCCGGGCGCCGGACGGCGAGCAACTGCTCCGGCCGGAAACGCTGCGCCTGATGCAGGAGCCGGCCGTGCCGGCCGGCCAGCCGGGCCAGGCCACCGGCATCGCCTGGCTGATCGAGACGATCGACGGCGTCAAGGTCGTGGGCCACGGCGGATCGAGCAACGGGCAGCGGGCGCTGCTGCGCCTGGTGCCCGACCGGCGATTCGCGCTGGCGGTGCTCACCAACGGACACTTCGGCGACTTCGTGACGGGTGAGATCGCCCGCTGGGTCTTCGAGCGCGAGCTCGGCCTGCGCCAACCGGAGCCGCAGCCCATCGCGATCGAGGCTGAGCGGTTGCCGGAGTACACCGGCCTCTACCGCAAGCTCCTGGGCGAATTCAGGATCGACGTCAAGGACGGGGCGCTCGTGCTCCGCCAGCTCAAGGTGGGCGGAGTGGCACCGACGATCACCCCGAAGGCGATCCCGGAGCCGGCGCGGCTGGCCTTCATCGGCCCAGATCGCGTGATCTCGGTCGGACCGGGCCAGAAGGGGCAGCGCGGCGAGTTCGTGCGCGACGCCGCGGGCCGGGTCGTCTTCCTGCACTGGGGTGGCCGCCTCAACGAGCGCGTCGAGCCCTGAGGCCGCGGCCGCCAATCGCTGGAACGCGCCAGGCCGCCGCGCCGCGGCCTTTTCGCTAGGAACGGAGCGTGGGCAGCCCACCGCATGGAAGACCTCTTCCGCGAGCGTCCGCCGACCCGATTGGGGTCAAATTATGGCTCAACCGCCGACCCCGCGTCAGCGACCCACTCGACCATGTTCGCCCCGTAAACACAACACCCCGGCTTCCAGTCCAGAAGCCGGGGGTCTGTGTCTGTCGTGTGGACAGAAACTGGTGGCAGCGGTGGGATTCGAACCTACGACCAAGGGCTTATGAGTTCGCTAGCCAGGCGTCTGGAAGCGTCCAATAGCGTCGCATCCTGACCAACTCCGCCCTAAAAGCCGCCGATTCGGCGCCTAAACTGACCAATAGCGTCCAACAGTGTCCCGCGGCGTTGGTCCCCCCGTTGGTCCCCGTTGGTCCCCCACCGCTGCGCCCGATGCCGCTGCTCCAGCGCGTTTTGGCATCGCAGGTGTTGACCCGGCCGGGCGCGGGGTGGTATGATCAACGTGCAACCAAGCACGTTTTGCACAACCCCGCTTTTGTTTGCACCCGCGCCCTAGCGCCACGGGTGAGGATGACGGTCTGCCGACTCGACGCATCGAGGCGTCGAGCCGCACAGATTTCATCTGCCGCCCGTGACGACTCGCTCGGCACACCAAGGCCCCGAGGTCGGCAGATGTCGCGACCTCGGGGCCTTGGTGTTTTTTGGAGGACAAATGGGCGCAGAACCGCGACTTCTAGGCACGTCGGCTGCCGCGCGGCGGCTGAACGTGAGCAGCCAGACCGTTCGCCGTTTCATCGAGGCGGGCAAGCTGCCGGCGGTGCGCACGCCGCTCGGCCACCTGCTCGACGCCGGCGAGGTGGAGCGCCTCGCGGCGGAGCGGGCCGCGCAGGCCCGTCGTGGGGGCGACCGCGGTGTCTCGTGATCTTCCGAGGCTGCTGCTCACCGTCTGCGAGGCGGCCCGCGTGCTGAGAATCTCTCGTGCTAAGACGTACGAATTGGTCCGAGCCGGGGCGCTTCCGGCCAGGAAGATCGGCGCGCGCACGGTCGTGCACTGGCGGGACTTGGAAGCGTTCGCCGACAAACTGCCACTGAAGGTCGCGCGCGAGGAGGCGGCGCCATGACCGCGCGGGCGGAGGCGCTCAAGCTGGCCGCGTTGGGGCTCGCCGTTTTTCCTTGCCGGCCGCGCGGCAAGGAGCCGTTGACGCGGCGCGGCTGCCGGGACGCCACGGCCAATCCGGAGCAGCTGCGGCGGTGGTGGTCCCGCCGGCCGGCCGCCAACGTGGCCATCGCGACGGGCGCCGGCTCGGGCGTGGTCGTCGTCGACGTCGATCCGCGCCACGGCGGCGACGCCGCGCTCGCCGGGCTGGTCGAACGGCTTGGCCCGCTGCCGACGACGTGGCAGGCGGTCACGGGCGGCGGCGGCGCGCACATCTACTTGCGCCACCCCGCCGGGCCACCCGTGCGCTGCCGCTCGCTCGGCGGCGGGGTCGATCTCAAGTCAGCCGGCGGCTACGTCGTCGCGCCGCCGTCGGTTCACCCAAGCGGCCAGCGCTACCGCTGGGCCCCGGGCCGCTCGCCGTGGGAGCTGGCGCTCGGCGACGTGCCCGAGCCGTGGCTGCCGCTGGTCGCTCCACCCGAGCGGCCGACGGCGCCGGCGGTGGTCGCTGGGCCGCACCGGCCACGTCGCGCAGCGGGTCGCGCTCGGCGCTACGCCGCCGCCGCGCTCG
>JBHOQZ010000992.1:0-15104 GCA_042408635.1 Chloroflexota bacterium | reverse complement strand
CCCGGCGGCGGTGGTGGCCGTGGTCGTCCCGGCGGTCCGGGCGGCCGGCGGGGTCCCGGTTCCGGCGGCCGCCCCCGCTAGCACCGCGCCCGGCCGAGTCCGCGATCTTATGCGTGCGCGGCGGCCGGCAGGCGATCGCGCCCGATGGCGCCGCACCCAGCGCGGGCCGCGACACTGCCGGTGCGACGCACCCCGCGCCGGCCAAACGATGGAACGGTCGACGCGCCTGTGCAGACGGTGGGGCCAGGGCAGAGCGAAACGGGCGTGCTCCCGAGCGCAGATGGCTCGGGGGCACGCCCGTTCTCTCCGACCGGTGCCGGTCCCTGAGACACGAGCGATGGCGCGTGGAATGCGGGGCGGCTACTCCTCGCGTCGGCTCAGACCCATGACGCTGAAGACGTAGTAGAGCAGCACCGAGATCGCCTGGAGCGCGCCGGCCACGTAGGTCCAGGCCGCCGCCGAGAGCACGGCCTTGGCGCCGTCGTACTCCTGCGGCGTCACCAGGCCGGTCGCCTGGAGCAGCTTGAGCGCGCGGTTGCTCGCGTCGAACTCGACCGGCAGCGTCACCAGCGCGAAGGCGACCGCAGCCGAGAAGGCGATGATGCCGATCCAGGCCAGCGTTGGCGAACTGAACATGAAGCCGATGATGAACAGGATCGGCCCCAGGTTCGAGCCGATCGTGACCGGACCGACCAGCGCGCTGCGCAGCCGCATGGCGCTGTAGCCGACCTGGTCCTGCACCGCGTGGCCCAGTTCGTGGGCGGCCACCGCCATCGCAGCCACCGACGGCACGCCGTAGACCGGCTCCGAGAGCCGCAGCGTCTTGTCCGACGGATCGTAATGGTCGGACAGCTCACCCGGCGTCGGTTCGATGCGGATGTCGCCCAGCCCGGCGTACCGCGCCAGCCGCGCCGCCGTCTCGGCGCCGGTGATGTTGTAGGCGTTGCGGACTTCCGAATACTTGTGGAATGTCCCCTTGACCTTCATCTGCGCCCACAGCGCCAGGAGCAGCGCCGGCAAGGCGAAGACGAAGTACATCGGATCGAAGAAGAACACGCCATCACCCCCGGTGCGATGACTACTCAGAGTAGTAGCAAATTGCTACACCCCCTGCATTGTAGCACAGTTGCGGCGCCGTGGACAAGGCGGCTCAGCCGCCTGCCGGCTCCTTCGCCCCCAGGCGCGCGCCGGCCAATGCGGCGTGCCCGAGCAGGAACTCGCGTCCGCTCACCGCGCGCCGCCCCTCGAGCTGCACCCGATCGAGCACCAGCAGCCCGGCGGCGGTGCCGACCGCGGGCCAGTCGGCGCCTGCCAGCCGAACGCGGCGCACCTGACCTGGGGCCGCCTCGCCCTCGATAGGACGCGATTCGAGGATCCGCAGGTTGCGGCCGCCCCAGCTCGTGTAAAGCGTCGGCCAGGGGTTGAAGGCGCGGCACTGTCTCCAGAGCGAGAGCGCCGGCAGCGTCCAGTCAGCCGCCCCCTGCTCCTTGCGCAGCATGGGCGCGTAGGTTGCCGCCGCCTCGTCCTGGGGCCGGGGCGCGAGCTCGCCCGCCAGCCAGTGGGGCAGCGTTTCGGTCAACAGCTCGGCGCCCAGCCCAGCCAGGCGCTCGGTCAGCGTGCCCGTCGTGTCCTCCGGCCGGATCGGCTCCTCGCGCCGCGTCAGGATCGGCCCGGTGTCGAGGCCGGGATCCATCAGCATGATCGTCACGCCGGTGAGGTCATCGCCGGCCAGGATGGCGGCAGCCACCGGGGCGGCGCCGCGATGGCGCGGCAGGAGCGAGGCGTGCACGTTGAGGCAGCCGCGCGGCGGCAGGTCGAGCAGCGCCGGCGGCAGGAGCTGCCCGAACGCCGCCACGACGATCACCTCCGGCCGCAGGGCGCTGATCGCCTCGAGCACGGGTGCGCGCTTGACCGAGCGCGACTGGAGCACCGGCAGGCCGAGCCGCTCCGCCTCGACCTTCACCGGCGGGGCCACCAGCAGGCGGCCGCGGCCGGCCGGCCGGTCCGGCTGCGTCACCACGCCGACAACCTCGTGCGCTCGGGCGAGCGCCGCCAGCGTCGGCACGGCGAATGCGGCCGTGCCCATGAAGACGACCCGGGCCCGGCTCATCACGGCCGTGGCCGCGCCCGTCGGATGCCCCGGTCGGCAGCGGACCGCGCAGCCGGTGCAAGGCGACCGGGGATCGGCCGGGGAACCGGGGTGACGGGGCGGGCTGGAGGGGCCGGCGGCCGGCGCGGGAACACAGCCACCCTACTCGAGCGTGTCGCCCGGCTTGAGGTCGTGGACGGTGACGGAGGGGTCCTGCAACTGCTCGCGCAGCGCCTGCGGGGTGCCGGTCAGGAGGGGGAAGGTACCCCAGTGCATCGGCACGACGTGCTTGACACCGAGCAGGCGCACGGCGTGGGCCGCCTCGAACGGCCCCATGGTGTAGAGGTCGCCGATCGGCAGGAAGGCGACGTCGGGACGGTAGAGTTCGCCGATCAGGCGCATGTCGCCGAAGAGGCTGGTGTCGCCCGCGAAGTAGATGCGCGCGCCGTTCTCGAAGGTGACGACGAACCCCGCCGGCTCGCCGAGGTAGATGATCTGGCCGTTGTCGCCGACGAAGCCGCCGCTGTGCTGCGCGTGCGTCATCGTGAAGGTGATGCCGTCGACGGTGTGCGAGCCGCCGGCGTTCATGCCAACCGTGTTCGCCACGCCCCGGTTGCCGTAGTAGGTTGCCAATTCGTACTTGGCGATGATCGCCTTCGGCCGGTGCTGGCTCGCCAGCGCCTGCACGTCCCCGAGGTGGTCACCGTGGCCGTGTGTGACCGCGATGATGTCGACCCGGTCGACCTGCTTGTGCGACTCCGGAGTGGCGGGGTTGCCCTGCAGCCACGGATCGAATATCACGTGCTTGCCACCGGGTGAGACGATCTTGAACGTCGAGTGCCCGTACCAGGTGATCTTGAGCCCCTTGCCCAGCGCCATCGTGGTGGCCCTCCCCTCCGCAACGTGGCCTTGTCCGCGGGTGCCGATGCTCGTTTGTGCCCTAGCGGGTTACGACAGACGGGTGATACCCGTAACGCGACTTGTCCGTGGCTGTGGATTCTAAGGGCGGCTGTTCGGCACGGTCAAGGCAGTGCCCGCCGGCGCGCTAGCCGAGGGCGGCTAGCACCCCGGCCAGATCCCCAGCCAGCAGCTTCCTCACGTCCAGCTGCAATCCCGCAAACACCCCGCTCGCGATCACCCCAGCCGCGTCCGGCGCCACCAGCTCGTACCGACCCCCACGCAGCCGGAACCAGTCCACCGCCGCGTCCAGCACCCGCCAGACCACGTACTCGGGCACCCCCGCTCGCTCGTAGGCCGCCTTCTTGTCGTGCAGGTCGTAGCTGGCGCTGCTGGCTGCCACCTCCACCACCAACTCCGGCGCGCCCTCGAAATAGCCGTCCGGCGCGAGGCGGCCGCCGCCGGGGCGCGGGGGCAGGCGGAACAGGAAGGCGTCTGGCTGGACCTCGGTCGTGCTGGAGAGGCGCACCGTCGCATTGTCCGCCACCTGCACGCCCGGGTGCCGGGCGGCGTAGACCAGCAGCCAGCCGACGATCGCTGCGTGCTGCTGGCCGTGCTGATCGACGCGGACCGGTGATGCCACGTAGACGACCCCCTCGACCAACTCGGCCTTGTGGATGTCGGGGCGCAGCGTGTAGCGGCGGTGGAACTCTTCCCGCGCCAGCCGGTCGCCCGACTCCAGCACCACCGGCCTCTCCAGCGTCGTCATCCCGGCACCTCCCTGCCCCGCTCAGCCTCCATCTCCAGTGTAGGCGGGGCAACCCGGCCGGACAAGCCATCGCCACCCGTCTCGTCAACGTCCCGGCGCGCCCGGCAGCGGGCGCAGACGCCGTCGGGCGGTGCAGCGAACAGATCGGCGCAGCCAGACGGCAGCTTGATCCCGGCCTCGAGCAGCAGCTGGCGCACGGCGCAGACCGGCAGCCCGACCACGTTGAAATAGCAGCCCTCGATCGCGGCGACCGGCGCGAAGCCCCGGTGCTGGATGGCGTAGCCCCCGGCCTTGTCGAAGGGATCGCCGGTGGCGATGTAGGCCGCGAGCTCCGCCTCGGTGTAAGCGCGCATGTGCACCAGCGTCGCCCGGTGATCGACCGCGACACGCTCACCTCCACCGGCCGCGACGGGATCGTGCCAGGCGAGCGCCACGGCGGTGACGACCGTGTGCGGGCGCGCTCGCAGCGCCCGCAGCATGGTGCGCGCCTCGGCGGCGTCGGCGGGCTTGGCGAGGATCCGACCGTCGAGCACGACCGTGGTGTCGGCGCCGAGCGCGGGCCGGCCGGGCGCGGCGCGCGCCTTCGCGCTGGCCAGGCGCCGCGTGTAGTCGAGCGGGGTCTCACCCGGCAGCGTGCGCTCGTCGATGTCCGTCGCGGCGGGCGTGAAGGGCAGGCCGAGTTCGCCCAGGAGCGCGCGGCGGCGGGGGGAGGCGGAGGCGAGGTAGAGCACGGACATACCCTCAGCGTGGCCTCCGGCCGGCCGAATCAAAAGCTTGACAATACTCAGGGGGGCATGCTAGTATCCTGGTGCCCCAAGAAGTCGAACGGGGGCGTGGGAAGCTCAGGCGGCGATCATTCGTCGACCAGGCCAGGGCGCGGCGGTAACGCCGAGAGCTGGGTGAGGACGGCGAATGCCGGGACGTCGCCAGGGTGGCTCCAGCCGGCTGAACGCACGACGCGATCGCAAGATCGCGCTGGGCGGGCCGCAGGTGGGAGCGATCTGAGCCGAACACGCGACCGAACGGTTACTTGGGGCTGAGTTTTTCTTCCGACGCCCCGTCCCCCTCGGACGTCGACGCCGTGACTGCCGCCTCCCCCACGCTCCGCACCTCGCGCAGCGGCGCATTGGCGCGGTACTTCGCCATGAGGCTGCGGAAGTCGCGGTTGTAGAGCAGCTTGATGTTGATCTCAGGGTAGAGCTCGCGCAGCAGGCGCAGCTTCCGGTTCTTCTTGGTGACGAGGCTCTGGCGGAGCGTGGTCAGCTCGATGAAGAGGTCGAACTCCGGCAGATAGAAGTCCGGCGTGAAGCTCTCGATCGGGCGGCCCTGCGCGTCCCAGCGGATGTGGAACGTCTTCGGCTCGTACACCCACTCGATCTCGTAGAAATCGAGGATACGCGCGAACTCGCGCTCGCTCTCATGGGCGAAGGGGACCACTTCAGAGGCGGGTGGGGCGCTGGCCTGCTCCAGCGACGGGTCGCCCTCGGCGGGCATGAGTGCGACGGTTTCCGGTGCGGTGCTCGCGTTCATCTCTCCCCCGGGCGGCGCCGGCTAACCGGGATCGTGCCTCGCGAGCCGGGCTCCCCTCAGCCGGGCGGGCCGGGAGCGGGGCTACGGCGGGGTTCGAGGGCCCTCGTCACCACGATTGTAGCATACCCCTAACCCCGGTAAGCGGCCACGCGATCACCTTCTACCGAGGCGTGATCACCCGCCACCGGGTGGCACCTCACGCGCCGCCGTGTGGGCTAGCCCGTATGGGGGGTGGCGGTAGCCGGTATGGTGGATAGGCGCCGCAGGGGCCAGCGGTATAATGGGGTGGGCGGAGCCGCCACCGGGTGGCCGGCGTCTGGGATGGTGGAGTTGTGAGCGCACTGCTCAACTTCGAGCGCTTCGTGCAGGGCTTGGTCGAAGGCTCGATCTTCCGTTTGTTGCGCAGCCGGGTCGAACCCGTCGAGATCGCCAAGCGGCTCGGCTATGCTATGGAGGGCGAGCAGCGGGTCGGCGTTGGCCGGACGATCGTGCCGAACCGCTATACCGTGCTGCTCAACGAGGAGGACTACGCCGGCCTCGAGCCGATCGCCGAATCGATCCAGCAGGAGCTCGAGGTCTACCTGGGCGATCTGGCGCGCGAGCGCGGCTTCGTCTTCCTCGCGCCGCCCTACGTCGAGTTGCGCGCGGCGGCCGGCCTGCCGGCCCGCGCCATCCAGATCGAGACGGCGCTGGCCGACTCCTCCCGATCTTCCCAGTCCACTCCGCTGCGCTCCGTCCCCCGCCACACTCCCCCCGCCGCCGAGCGCACGCAGATCTTCCGCCCGATCGGGCCGCGCCCGCCCAGCGGTAGCCTGAGCGGGCCCTGCCTGGTGCGGATCGACCCGGCCGGTGCCGGTTGGCGCCACCGGCTGGGCGAGCTGACGCGTATCGGCCGCGGCTTCGACAATGACCTCATCCTCGAGGAGCGCACCGTCTCGCGCCACCATGCCGAGATCCGGCAACTGCCCGACGGTACCTTCGAGGTCATCGACCTGGAGAGCACCAACGGCGTGGTCGTCAACGGGGAGCGCGTGCGCGAGCATGTCCTCCAGCCCGGTGACCGGATCCGCCTCGGCACAATCGAGTTCGCCTTCGACCCCAACCCGGTCTGAGGCGGTACACGTGGAGGAGGCGCCGCGCTTCCCTGATCGGGATTCGGCCCCAACCCGGTCTGCGCCGGTACGCTGCTTGCGCTACCGCCGCCTGGGAGTGGACGAGCCGTGAGCTTCTCGACCGAGACCTGGATCCTCATCCTGCGCCTGGCGCTCGCGATCGCCATCTACGCGTTTCTCTACCAGGTCGCGGTCGCCATCTACCGCAGCCTGCGCGCCGACGAGGAGCTCGCGCGGGCACGCGCCACTGCCCACGCGCCCGCCGGCCCCGGATCGGCGCCGGCGGAGGTGCCCATCCTCACGCACGGCACGCTCCTCGTCGTCGAGTCGGCGCCCGGCGGTCCCGTCCCCGGCACCACCTTCCCGATCCAAGGATCAATCCTCATCGGGCGGGCCGGCCGCAGCACCCTGATCCTCGACGACGGCTTCGTCTCGGGCGAGCACGCTCGGATCGAGCGGCGCGCCGGCCACCTCGTGCTCGAGGACCTCGGCAGCACCAACGGCACGCTCCTGAACGGGCGCCCGGTCACCGAGCCCGCCCCGCTCCACCCCGGCGATGTGATCCAGATCGGGGGCACCCGCCTGATCCTGCGCGCCCCATCTGATCTTGCCTAACCGGTGGCTGGTATCGCGCCGGGAGCCAACTCGAGACAGGAGACGGCGTGCAGCGGCAGGCTGAACCGCAGCCGCGCCGTCCCCTCGTCGACCGTGAGCGGGCGTGGCGGCTCCAGCAGTTCGAGGCCCATGCGGGCTTTGAGCGTGGCGATTTGCGCCGGCGTGGGCTCAGCAGGCTGGCCCAGCCGGAGCCATGCGCCGTGAGCATTGCTGTGGTCGGCATCGACGCGCCAGTGGTACAGGTGCATCGGCGCGCTGGTCGCAGCCAGCCCCTTGATCGTGAGCTCGACCATGGCCTCCCCTCTTGCCTGCCAGCGATCGGCGTGGTGCCAAATCAGGATCGTCACCCGGTCGCCGTCCCGGGCCGCCAGACCGTCCACCTCAGCGGGGGCGCACTCAGGCGGCGCAACCGGTTCGGTGCGCGCGCTGGAGCTAAGCGACAGGCGGGTCGGGCCGAGGCGGCTAAGTAGCCGCAAGCCATTCATGATCGGCAATTCCACATTCTCATTGGTCACCAGCACGCGGTTGCCCTCGAACCAGCGCTTGCCCTCGAAGAAGAACGCCCAGGTGGTAAAGGCATCGACGCGCGGCCAGCCGGGCTGCCCGTCAGCCGTCACCGGTTCGAGGTCGAGCAAACGACGGGTGAGGGCGCAGACGAACGTCGGGTAATAGGCCGTGTTGTTGATGACGAAGTTCGGGTTGTCGAAGACACCGTAGATCGTGCCGACCGCGGGATCACACTCGTCGACGAGGCAGGGTATGCCGCGCAGCGTCGGGAAGCTAGCCGCGGCCCTCAGCGCGCGGTGAATGGACTCCACTATCAGCGCGGTAGACGGGCTTGCCTCGGGCACCGGCACAAAGGGGTTGCAGTGGCGCCGCGGACGGAATGCTGCCCCCTTGGTATGGAACGACAGGAAGTCGAGGGGAGCGCCGATGCCACCGGTGGCGTGGTTGCGTCCGCGTGTCACGTGTTCGAGGAAGCGAACGAGGAAGTCGGGGTGGTGGTGGGTCGTCGCGGGCCCCCCGATCTGGGCCTCCGGCAGCGCTAGCTTGACCGCCGCCGCGGCATGGTCATAGAGCGCGCAATATTCGTCGAACGTGCCGCGCCAGTAGTTCGGCAGGTCAGGCTCGTTCCAGACCTCGAACCGCCAACCGGCGACGGTGTCCGCACCGTACCGGTCGACTAGGTGGCGCACGAGTGTGAAGACGAGTGCACCCCAACGCGCCCAGTCGCGCGGGGGGTATTTCCACCCTGCTAGCTCATACGGCTCGCGCCCCACGTCGGCACCCACATCGAACCCTGGGTCACCCGCAGAGGCGCGGGCCAGGTCGCGTGGCATAAACCCGAGTTCAACCAATGGCACCCCGCCGCCAGCGAGGATGGCATCGTAGACCGCGTCAAGGTACGACCAGAAGTAGTGAGGCTTGCCAGCGACGTCTTCATGGTAGACGTTGCCGCCACCCCAGGCAGGCGCTGCCAGGCCGTTCGATGTGGTCAGCGCATTGTGGTTGCGCACGCTATAGGGCCCGGCCAGTGCCTCGTGTAGCGTCCGCAACAGTGCTCGGCCACGCGCAGTCGCCGCGTAGTTCAGCTCATCGAAGCCAATCGCCGCCCAGATCCGCCGCAGGGGGCCGAGGGGGTGATGACACTCCACGACCAGGTGCGCCACCGTCATGCCCCGCCTCACTGCCCCGCCAGTTGCTTGAGCTCACGCTCGAGCCAGGTAACCGCCTCGTCGACGGTGCGCTTGCCGTTGAGCACATCGGTTACAGGCTGGCTGAAGAGAAGCTTACCCTCCGCCTCACCCATGTAGGGCGTGGTGCCATAGAGCGGGCCTCCGTAACGCACCGCCGTCGCCATCTGCTTGACTAGCACGCTGCGCAGCGCATCCTTGGCATAGAACGGCTGATCGAGAACCGCGCGCGTGACCGGGAGCGCCGCGCCACCAGTGCGCATCGTATAGTCGGCGTAGAACGTCGGTTCGAACAGCCACTTGAGCAACTCGACACCGCCGCGCGGGTTCTTGCCGTTGGCGAACACGAACAGCTGCCACCCCCCAAGGAAGGAGCGAGTCATCTGCTCCGGCCGGTTCACCGGGAGAGTCACCGCCTCGAGCGTGTCGAGGAGTTGCGGGGCCTGGTCGAGCACCGCCCGGATCAGCTCCCCGTTGAAGACGATCATAGCGATCCGCTTCAGCAGGAACAGCTGCAGCAGGTCGCTGTTCTTGTACGTCAGTCCCGCCTCATCCATGGTCTTGTGCACCAAGAGAAAATCGGTCAAGAAGGCAAGCGCTTCCTTCATAGGAGGGCTGTTGACGACGACGTTGCCCGCCTCGTCGAGCACCAGACCGCCGTTGGCGATCCCCAACGGGATCCACAACTGACCGGGAAAAGTTCCCTCGACGGGCACGACGAAGCCGAACTGGTCGGGTGTCGTCGTTGCCTGCGCTGCCTCGACCCATTCGCGCCAGGTCGTTGGCGGGCGTACCCCGGCACGCTCGAGCAGATCGCGGTGGTAGAACAACACCCGCGTTTCGAGGTACCAGGGAACACTGTAGGCCCGGCCCCCGACAGTGACAAAGGCATCACGCTGCAGCGGGGCCAATTGCGGTTCCAGTTCGGCCGCCACCTCATCGATCGCCAGCAGGTGGCCTGCCGACGCGAACTGCATCGTCACGTCCGGCCCCTGCTGGCCCAAGTCGGGTGGCGACCCTGCCGCGATCGCCGCCAGCGTCTTCTGGATCGACTCCTGGAACACCATGAACTGGGCACGGGACGTGGTGCCGTGGAGTCGATCGAAGGCCGCCAGGTGAGCGTTGATCAAGGGCTGGCGAGCGCCGCTGTCTTGTGTCTCCCGGCTCCAGAACTCGATGTGACCGCTGAGCGGCTGGCCGACGACGGCCGCGCCGGCCACCCCAGGCTGGAAACGCCAGCCAGCGGGTGACCCGAGCGCGTCCAGGACCAACCCGAGTCCGATCCCGGCAGCACCACGCAGCAGGTGGCGGCGCGTCGCCCGCGGTGCCCAGCCGGTATACACCGTCAACCTCTCCACTGGCACCCCACTCGACATAGAACCCCCTCCCTTCCGGCTCCGGCGGGTTAGCCCTTCACCGCCCCCGCCGTTAACCCACCAATGAGATACCGCTGAAACACGAGGAAGACGAGCACGACCGGGACCGTCGTCAGGGTCGCCATGGCAAACAGACCGGTGTAGTCAGTGCGGAACTGGTCGACGTAGGCGGCCAGCCCGATCGCCAGCACACGCTTGGCATCATCACTGATCAACACATACGCGAAGAAGAACTCGTTCCACGAGTTGACGAACGCAAGGGTGGCAACCGCCGCCAAACCTGGGGCAGCCAGCGGCAGCACGATGCGCCAGAGCACACCCAGGTAACTGCAGCCATCGATGCGGGCGGCGTCCTCCAACTCCGCCGGGATCGAAAAGAAGTAGCCGCGCAGCAGCCACGTGACGAACGGCAGATTGAATGTGGCGTAGGCCAGGACGAGCCCCGCCAGGTTGTCCACCAGACCGAGGCGGGCGAACACGACAAAGAGAGGGATCGCCAGCAACACCGCCGGGAAGAGCTGGATCACCAGCAACGCGACCTCGAAGGCGCGCCGGCCGCGAAAGTCGAACCGCGCCAGCGCGTAAGCGCCCCAGGCCCCGAGCAATAGCACGAACGCCGTGGTCCCGGCCGAGACGAGGGCGCTGTTGAGGAAATAGCGGCCGAACGGCAGCGTAGGCGACGTGACGACCCGGAGGAGGTGGTCGAGCGTGAAACTGCTGGGCAGGAGCGTGGGCCGCAACGAGAACGCCTCGGGGGTCGGGGTGAGGGCGGTGCGTACCACCCAGAAGAACGGGAAGAGCGCCACCACCACCGCCACTGCCAGCAGACAGCCGACCGGCAACACGCCGAGCGACCTCAGCGTGTCCCAACGCCAGACACCCCGCCGACCTCGGCGTAGGCGCCCCTGGTTGACCACGACAGGAATAGGACTAGGGCTAGGCATCACGGCGCACCTCCCGCAGGTAGAACCACAAGTAGATGCCACCCAGGCCGAGAATGAACAAGAAGAGCAGCACGGCCGCTGCGGCGGCGTAGCCAAAGTCGCCGGCGATGAACGCAATATTATAGGTCGCGATCGGGATCACGTTCGTCGCATTCGCCGGCCCCCCACGCGTCAGCAGCCAGGGAATGGTGAAGTAATGGAAGGCGTTCACGGCGGCCAGTAGCACGCTCACCAGCGCCACCGGCCGGATCAGGGGCAGTGTGACGTGCCAGAAGCGTTGGAGCATATTGGCGCCGTCCACCGCAGCCGCTTCGTACTGTTCACGCGGGATCGCCTGCAACCCAGCCAAGAGCACGACCAACTGGAAGGGGAAGCTCTTCCAGACCATCACGCCGATCAACGACACCAGCGCCAGGTCGCGCCCCAACCAGATGGGCGGTCGCAGACCGGCAGCCCGCCACAGGCCAGCCAGGATGCCGAACTGGTCGTTGAACATCCACGCCCACACCAGCGCCGCCACGAAGGCGGGCATGGCCCAGGGAACGATGAAGACCGAGCGCATCACCCCACGGCCCGGCCAGGCGCGGTTCAGCGCCAATGCCAACGCGAAGCCGATTACGAAAGAGAGGACGACCGAGCCCACGGTAAAGATCAGGGAAACCCGGATCGCGTGCCACACTTCCGGGTCGGCCAGGATACGCTGGTAGTTGCGCAGCCCCACGAAGAGGGGTGTTGCCACCGCGATCTTGCGTTCCTCGAAACTGATCCACACATTGTAGAGGAGCGGGTAGACATCCACGATTAGCAGCGCCAGAACGGTCGGGAGGATCAAGACGTAGGCGATCCGCCGCTCGACGAGCCCGCCTAGCCAGGCGCCGAGCCGCACCCGGGCCAGGTCGCTACCAGAGTGAGAGGGATGCGCCTGCGGGGCGGCCATCAGGCCCCTCCCGCGGCGGGTGCCGCACTCGAAGCGCGCACGATCAGACGCGGGGGGAGAACAACCCGGCGCGGCGGCGACTCGTCGCCTTGGAGACGGGCAATCAGGAGGCGTGCCGCTGTCTCACCCACCTCGCGCGTTGGTTGGGCCACCGTTGTCAACGGCACCCGCAGAAACGCGGCGTAGAGGATGTCGTCGTAGCCGACCAGGGAGATACCTGCCGGGGCCGGCAGGCCGGCCCGATCCAACGCCGCCAGCACACCCACCGCCATGAGATCGTTGTAGGCGAACAGGGCGCTCGGGCGTGGGCGGCGATCGAGAAGCCGCTCGGTCGCCTTGGCGGCGGCCTCGGGATCGATCGCAACGCGGCAGACAAGCCGGGGATCGTACGCCATACCTACCTCCTCGAGCGCCGCGCGGTAGCCAGCCAGACGTTCCCACACTGTCGAGATATCGTGGCGCGCGGTGACGTAGCCGATGCGGCGGTGACCCAGATCGATCAGGTGGCGCGTGGCGGCATAGGCGCCCATGCGGTTGTCGACCAGCACACGGTCCACCGGCAAGCCCTCGACGTCGCGGTTGAGCAGAACCAGGCGGTTGCCCCGAGCGACAAAGCGACGGAGGCCATCGTCGCGCGAGCGGGCCGGGGTGAGAATCACGCCATCGACCACCTGCTCTTCGAGGAGGTGGAGCGCGGCCGTCTGCTGGTCGACCCGCTCGTTGGTATCGAAGAGGACGATGCTGAACCCGCTGGCGACCGCGACGGTCTGGACGGCACGAATCTGCTGGGCAGTGTTGGGGTTGGTGCAATCAGTCACGACATGGCCGAGCGTGCGGCTCTGGCGCCGCAACAGCGAGCGCGCTAGGTTGTTCGGGCGGTACCCCAGCTCGTCTATGATCGCCTGGATACGGGCACGGGTGGCCTGGCTGACATCCGTCTTGCCATTGAGCACGCGCGAAACGGTGTTGGGCGAGACCCCAGCCCGGGCGGCTACATCGCGGATCGTCACGCGCACGGCGTCCTCCCCCCCACGCGCCGCCGCTGGTCCGGTAACGTTACCGGAAAGGTTCTCGGAGTATAGCGGTCTGCCTATCCCCCGTCAAGCCCGGTCGTCACCCATCCTCTTCCCCGCGGCGGCGCGGTGGCCGGCGCCGCGCCGGATCCCCTCCCCCCCACTTGGCGATAATGATCCCTGGGGACCCGCCTGCGGTCCGCGCCGCGCCGGTTGATCCCACCGCTCCCCAGCCACCACCCGACGCCAGCGGAGGACGCCAGGAACGTGACTGACACGCCCATGGCCACCAACATCCGGCGGGTTGCGCTCGTCCTCTTCCTCGCCTTCGGCGCGCTCGGGCTCAGCCTCGTCTACTGGCAGGTGGTGCGGGCCGGCGAGCTGACCGGCAACCCCCGCTACAATGCCACGCGCCTCCAGGCCGAGGCGGACCGGATCGTGCGCGGCACGATCGTCGACCGCAACGGCACGGTGCTCGCCCAGTCGGTCGAGACGCCGCAGGGGCGGGTGCGCCGCTACAGCTCCGTCGCCACCGCCCACGCCGTCGGCTACGCCTCCCCGCGCTGGGGCGCGGCCGGCGTCGAGGCCGCCTTCGCGGCGTATTTGCGCGGGGATCGCAGCGATGCCGTGGCGGCGCTGCTCGGGCGCTGGACCCGGGGCGAGCAGCGCGGGGCGGACCTCGTCCTCACGCTCGACGCGCACCTCCAGGCGGTGGCGGACGCGGCGCTGGGCGACAACCGGGGCGCGGTGGTTGGGCTCGACCCGCGCACCGGCGAGGTGCTGGTGATGGTTAGCCACCCCCTCTTCGACCCCAACACCGTCGAGGAGCGGTTGGGGGATCTCGCGGGCCGGGCCTCGGCGCCGCTCGTCAACCGGGCGACCCAGGGGCTCTATCCGCCCGGCTCGACGTTCAAGCTCGTCACCCTCGCGGCAGCGCTCGACGCGGGCACCGTGCGCCCCGACACGTCGTTCTCGCTCGAGGCGACGCGCCAGGTCGAGCTGAACAACTACACGCTGCGCTGGGAGAACCCGGTCGGGCGCGCGCTCTCGCTCCAGGAGTCGCTCGTCTACTCGTGCAACACCTGCTTCGCCGAGATGGGGATCGCGCTGGGCGCCGATCGCCTGCGCGCCACCGCCGAGCGCTTCGGCTTCGAGCAGCGCCTCCCGATCGAGATCGACGCCGCGGTCAGCCGCCTCGGCCGCCCCGCCTACCTCAACGACCGCGGCGGCCTCGGCTTCACCGCCTTCGGCCAGGGCGAGCTGGAGGCGACCCCGCTCGAGATGGCGCTGGTCGCGGCTACCATCGCCAACGGCGGCACTGCCCCGACCCCGCACCTGGCACGCGAGTTGCGCGCTCCCGACGGGCGGGTGCTCGACCGCTTCAACCCCGGGCCGTGGCACAGCGTGGTGCGGCCGGAGACGGCGCGGTTCGTCGGGCAGGCGATGGGGGCGCTGGTCGAGGCCGGGCAGGCGCCGGCGGCGGGCCTTCCCGGCGTGGCGGTGGCGGGCAAGACGGGCACGGCCGAGGTGGGCCCCGGCGTCGAGCCGCACGCCTGGTTCGTCGCCTACGCGCCGGCCGACAACCCGCAGATCGCGCTGGCGGTTATCATAGAGAACGGTGGTTTCGGCTCGCGGGCGGCCGTGCCCGTGGCGGCGCAGGTGCTGCGCGCCGCGCTGAACCGGTAGAGGGCGGGACCAGAGGATGAAGCAGCTTTCCCTGATGACGCGGGCGGCCTACGAGCGGCAGGAGGCCGAGCGGATCGCCCCCTACGGCGTGGCGGCGGCGCGCTCGCGCGGCCGGCTCCACCCCGACCACGAGGATCCCTTCCGCTCGATCTTCCAGACCGACCGCGACCGCGTCGTCCAGACCACCGCCTTCCGCCGCCTCCAGTACAAGACGCAGGTCTTCGTCAACCACGAGGGCGACTACTACCGCTCGCGCCTGACCCACACCATCGAGGCCGCCATGGTCACGCGCACGATCGCCGGCGCGCTCCAGGTCAACCCCGACCTGGCCGAGGCGATCACCCTCGCGCACGACCTCGGCCACCCCCCGTTCGGCCACTCGGGCGAGGAGGCGCTCAACGAGCTGATGACCGACCACGGCGGCTTCGAGCACAACGCCCAC
>JBHOQZ010000990.1:0-2715 GCA_042408635.1 Chloroflexota bacterium | reverse complement strand
CTGGGCTCGGGGCGGCGCCCACGCCGCGCGCCGGAGCATAGCTGAGCGTGTAGATCTCGCTCTCGCCGGTGCCCGCGAAAGCGTCGACGATGTTGGCGAGCGTCAGTGGCAGGAGCGCCAGCATGGCGAGGACGGCAAAGGTGAGCACCAGCGTGGCAATGATCGCCAGCTGCGTAAAGGCGCGGCGCGTCGCCGCCAGCGCGAGCCGCTCGGCCCTGAAGGCCGCCTCCCAGCGGCTCGCCCGTGCGGCTGCCGCGAGTGCCGGGCCGTTGGATGCTGCCGGGCGGACAGCCTTGGTGCCGTTGGCTGCGCCCGCAGTCGCCTCCGCGGCGCGCTTGGCCGCGCCTGCCACGCGGCGCGCGGCGTCGGCCTCCTGCAGAGCGGCACCGTTGGGCGCAGTGCCCACCGGGCCATCATGGGCGGCAATGCCGTCGGGGGCGTGGTCGGTCCCGGATTCGGCCTGCGCCACCCCGGACTCCGCCTTGGCGCGGAATCGGGCCATCATGGTTGCCTGCCTCCACGACTGATCATCGCGGCGCGCCACCCAGCCCCTGCCCGCTGGAGCACCCGGGCCGTACCGCGACGTTCTCCCCCGCGGCCAGGATACCATGGCGAGCCATCCGCGACATCCGGGTGCGGCAGCAACACCTCTCGTGGTCGGTCGATCGCCCGCCGGGAGTCGTCGCCGCTGGTCACTCCGGTGCAACGGTGGCGCGGTGCCCTAAGCCCCGTTCGGCCCGTCTCGGGCCACTCTCGTGTGTACGGCGCGGGGGTCGCCTCCCGCTCAGCGCGGCGTCCAGGCGCGGTGGTCGGCGAGCGCCCGCGCGAAGTGGCGGGCAGCGACGCTGAAGTCGTCGAGCGACGGCGCGCTGCCGCCGTCCCCCTCGGGTGCGACGCGCTCGCGGATCGCCAGCATCGCCGCGCGCCGGCAGAGCGCCTCGAGATCGGCACCGACCAGCCCCTCCGTCTCGGCGGCGACCAGGTCGAGGTCGAGGTCGGGCGCGAGCGGGTGGCGGGCGGCGTGGATGTGCAGGATGGCGCGGCGGGCGGCCGTGTCGGGGCGCGGCAGCTCGATGCGCACGTCGAAGCGCCCGGCCCGTATCAGCGCCGGATCGACGATGTCAGGCCGGTTGGTCGCGGCCAGAACGGTCACCCCGTCGCGCCCCTCGATGCCGTCCAGCTCGGTCAGGAGCTGGCCGATCACCCGGTCGGTGACGGCGGAGGCGTGGCCGCCGCGGGCGGGCGCGATGGCGTCGATCTCGTCGAAGAACAGGATGCACGGGGCGGCGTGGCGCGCCTTCTTGAACAGGTCGCGTACTGCCCGCTCCGACTCGCCGACCCACTTCGACAGCAGAGCGGGCCCCTTCACGGGGATGAAGTGGGCCCGGCTGCCGCTGGCGGCGGCGCGGGCGAGTAGCGTCTTGCCCGTGCCCGGCGGCCCGCTCAGCAGCACGCCGCGCGGGGGCGTCGCCCCGGCCCGGCGGAAGAGGTCGGGGTAGCGAAACGGCCACTCGACCGTCTCGATCAGGACCCGCTTCGCCTCGTCCAGCCCACCGACATCCGTCCAGCGCACGTCGGGGATCTCGATCAGCACCTCGCGGATCGCCGACGGCTCGACCTCGGCCAGCGCGCTCAGGAAGTCGACCCGCTCCACACGCAGCCGGTCGACCAGTTCGGGCGGCAGTCGACCCCGGCCGATGCGCTCGCGCGGGAGGGCGCGCCGGAGCGCGGCGAGCGCCGCCTCCCGACAGAGCGCCTCTAGGTCCGCCCCGACGAAGCCGTGCGCCAGCTCGGCGATCTCGGCCAGGTCGACGTCGGGCGCTAGCGGCATGCGCCGGCTGTGGATCGCCAGGATATCGCGCCGGGCGTCGCGGTCGGGCACACCCAGGGCGATCTCGCGGTCGAACCGGCCGGGGCGCCGCAGCGCGGGGTCGAGCACGTGCGGGATGTTCGTGGCGGCCAGCACGACGACCTGTCCCCGGCGCTTGAGCCCGTCCAGCAGGATGAGGAGCTGGGCGACGAGGCGCCGCTCGGCCTGCTGATCGGTGCGCACGTCCTCGCGCTTGGAGGCGATGGCGTCGATCTCGTCAAAGAAGATGATCGCGGGTGCCTGCTGAGCCGCCTGCTCGAAGACCGCCCGCAGGTGCGCCTCGCTCTCCCCGTAGAACTTGTGGACGATCTCGGGCCCGCTGACGTGGAAGAATGCCGCGTCCGTCTCGTTGGCGACCGCGCGCGCGATCAGTGTCTTGCCGGAGCCCGGCGGCCCGTGGAGGAGCACGCCGCGCGGCGCGTCGATGCCCAGCCGCTCGAAGAGCTCGGGGTGCCGCAGCGGCAGCTCGATTAGCTCGCGCACCCGCGCGATCGCGCTCTCGAGTCCGCCCACGTCGGCGAAGGTGACGCCGCCGTCGCCGCGCGCCCCACCGCGTTCGCCGGCCAGGCGCAGAAGCGTGCGCGCGCCGATGACGACCGCACCCTCGGGCTGCGTCGCCTCGACCAGCAGCTCGCGGCGTTCCTCCCCCGGCAGCAGCGCACCGATCCGGTCGCCCGCCATCACGGGCAGGCCGTCGAGCGGGGCGCGCTGCGGCAGCTCGCCCGCGCGCTCGACGTAGAGGCACTGGCCGGTGATGTACGCGGCGTCGTCCGAGGCCATGAAGGCGACGGCGCCCGCCACGTCCGCCGGCTCCCCGACGCGCCCGAGCGGCACAACCGCGCCGC
>JBHOQZ010000984.1:0-1008 GCA_042408635.1 Chloroflexota bacterium | reverse complement strand
GAAGCGGACCGCCGAGGACGCCGATCCCGCGTGGCAGCACATCCGCTTCAAACACTCTGACGACGCCGCGGCAGTTTATGTCGAGTGGTAACCCGCATTCCTTGCCGGCCACCCCCGGCGCCGATCCCTGCCGCGGGCAATGCGCTCACCACTCCTCCGAGAAGGCGCCTCGCGGCCGGCCTGCCCCCGGCAGCGCGTGATCGGGCGTGGCGGGCGGCGCAGGTGGGGCCCACGCTATGCCGCCCGGTGCCGCCCCCGCGCTGGCGCGGCGCCTACCTGCCGCGCTGCTCCCAGAGCTGCCGCGTCAGGCCGATGTGGCCCCTGTGCTCGGCGCAGTGCTCGAAGGCGTGCAGCGCCGCCCAGGCCGCGCTGTGGTCCTGGCCGCGCAGGTGGACCGTCTGGCCGAGCTGGTGGGCGTCGAGCGCCTCCAGCGCCGCGCGGGCGTCGTCGGCGCAGCGGTTGATGTAGGCGGCCAGCTCGGACGCGCTTTGACCGCGGGTACGGAACTCGGCGTCGCGGTCGCGCTCGACCTGGCGGCCGGCCGCGCCGCTCAGCCAGAAGCGCATCGAGCCCCAGGCGTGGGCGACCAGCACCGCGATGCTGTTCATCTCCGGTCCCGGGGACCAGTCCAGCGCCTCGGTCGAGAGGCCCTCGATCGCCTTGAGATAGGCCTGCCGCTGCGCCTCCAGCGATTGCAGCCCCGCCCGGACAAACGGCTCCATCCTGCTCTCCCCTCCTGCTCCGACCGGGCCGATCCCCCGATCACAGTCAGCGGTCCCGCCGGCGCGTCGGCCGGAGAAACCGGCCTCCACCCGGCCGGGTTGATCCCCCAACCCTGGTCGGCGGCGGTGCCGCCGGCGTCGATCGCGGCGTCGTGCCGGTGCCGCCCCGGCCACCGCGGGCTCAGCGCGTCGGCCCCTGCGCTCGCAGCTCGCGTGAGCGCGCGGCGAGCTCGGGATCGGGCTCGGCAACCTTCACCAGCGGCGCCGTCCGTTCGTGGCCGTACGC